>CABSAH010000022.1 GCA_902475645.1 uncultured Christensenellaceae bacterium
CCCATAGCCCATGCCATAGTTTCCGCCGCAAACGGCGCATACCTTGCGGACAATATGGAAGAAGTGGCGGGCTGCGGCGTAAAGGGCAGCGTAAACGGCAAAACCGTGCTTGCTGGCAACGGCAAGCATATGAAAAAAGAAAGCATTGAATACCGTGAACACGCCGAGCGCGGCACAACCGTATACGTTGCGGTGGACGGCAAATACGCCGGCTGCATAGTTATTGACGATACCGTAAAGCCGCAGAGCAAGGAAGCCGTGGCCATGATGCACAAGCACGCTCTGGACGTTGAATTGCTTACGGGAGACAACAGGGCAAGCGCGGAGGCGGTTGCAATGGAAGTCGGAATAACAAACGTGCATGCTTCGCTTATGCCGGGCGATAAGCTGGATACCCTTAAAAAGATACGCGCGGAGCATGGCCCCGTTGTGTTCGTTGGGGACGGCATAAACGATTCCGTGGTGCTTTCCGGTGCGGATGTGGGCTGCGCAATGGGCGCGGGCGGAACGGATGCGGCGGTTGAGGCGGCGGATATGGTTATAATGGGCGATGAGCTTACGGCTCTGCCCAAGGCCATAGACGTATCCAAGCGCACAATGCTCGTGGCTAAGGAGAATGTTGTATTCGCGCTTGTGATAAAGCTTATTGTTATGATACTCGGCATAACGGGCCATGCGGAAATGTGGATGGCGGTATTTGCGGATGTCGGCGCGGCGCTGATATGCGTGCTTAACGCGGTAAGGCTGCTGCCTGCGCGCAAGGCCGCCAAATAATCGTAGGAGCAAAAATGCCGAAACTATGATAGAATAAAACAGAATACTATGCAAACGGAGGTACCGCGCAGATGGAAACGGCTTATGATATGCTTGCTTCGCTGGCGCGGTATCTTTTTGTGCTTATAATGCTGTTCGTCATTGCGGCGTCGGCGGTGCTGAGCATAAAGGAGGGGCGCATGATGCGCCGCGCAAGGCGAATTGCCCGCACGAACATACGCTGTATAAAGATGATTGAGCCTGATGAACTGAACGGCAGACGGTTTTACATAAACGGCGAATGCAGCATAGGCAGCGGAAACGGCGACGATATAATAATAGACACCTGCGGCCTTTCGCGCGCGCATGCGGTGCTGTTTGATAACAGGGGGCAAATATGCATAAGGGTCAAGCGCAAAAGATTCTTTTCAATTAACGGCGAGCGGCAGCATAGCCGCACGGCTGTGCTTGAAATAGGCGACAGGGTGCGCATAATGGATGCGGAGTTCGTATGCATGGGCGCGGGCGGCGGGGAGGACTGCTATGCTCAAATTTAGGCGTGTAGGCGCGGCAAAGGTACTTCTGGCGGTGCTCATATTCGTTACGGCGGCGTTTTTGCTGCTCTCCTTCTCAAAGGAGGAGTTTGATGCGCGCGCGCTTTTGTTCATGGCGCTTACAATGCTGCTGATAATGGTTCAGCATATGCTGCTGTGCTTCATTCTGCCCAATGGGGACAGATTGACGGGCGTGCTTGTGGGCTTTCTTATGGGAATCGGCCTTGTTATGCAGTATAGGCTTAATGCGGATGCGGCGCTTAGGCAGCTTATATTCTCCTGCATAGGGCTTGCGGCAATGGCTGCAATGCTCA
Organism: uncultured Christensenellaceae bacterium; assembly: GCA_902475645.1. GTDB lineage: Bacteria > Bacillota > Clostridia > Christensenellales > CAG-138 > Phil1. The sequence goes on from CABSAH010000022.1 coordinate 1,622, forward strand.
TGCTTATGAAAAAGCCGATAGTGCTTTTGTACCTTAGAATACCTGCGGCCATAATAAGCCTTGGCATACTGTGCGCGCTTTTGTTCGTGGGCAGGGAAGCGGGCGGAGCGGTAAACTGGATAAGCATAGGAGGCATATTGTTTCAGCCGTCGGAATTTGTAAAGATAGCAATGATAATAGTGCTTGCGGGCGCGATGAGCGAGCGGACAAGCATAGGGGAGCTTATAATGCCAACGCTGTTCGCCGTGGCGGTATGCGCGCTTCTGGTGCTTCAGCGTGACCTTGGCGCGGCAATGCTTATGGCAATGGTGTATATAATGATGTTCTATGCCGCAACGTGCAAAATAGGCACAACGCTCTTGGGCATTGCCGCTTGCGGCGCGGGCGCCGCCGCAAGCTATTATTTATTCGATCATGTTCAGCGGCGTGTGGCCGTTTGGCGCGACCCTTGGGCAACGTATTCAACAAGCGGCTATCAAATTGCGCAGGGGCTTATGGCAATAGCGTCCGGCGGTCTGTTCGGCATGGGGCTGGGCGTGGGCTCGCCAAAGCTTATACCCGCGTATAGGACGGACTATATATTCGCCGTAATATGCGAAGAATTCGGCATAGCGTTCGGCATAGGCATAATGGCAGTATATCTTATAATAGTCATACGCGGCTGCATGGCGGCGCTAAGCGTCAAAAACAGGTTCGTCAGCCTTTGCGCGTTCGGTGCAAGTGCGCTGATAGCCGTGCAGACGTTTATAATAATAGGCGGGGTTATAAAGCTGATACCGCTTACGGGCATAACGATGCCGTTTGTAAGCTACGGCGGCAGCTCGCTGATTGCGTTTATGATGCTGCACGGCATAATTCAGGCCGCGTCCGATATGGGCGCAGGCGAGCTTGAACGCGCGCTCGATGCGGGCGTATACGATGAAGAAGGCGGGGAGGAAGCATGACGGGGCATAAAAACAGCGGCATAAAAACAATGCTTGCGGTGTTTATAATCATGTTTGTGCTGCTTGCGGCGTATCTTGTGTATGTTATTGATGCATACGGCGCATATTGGTTTGCAAGTCCGTATAACACCCGCGTTACAAAGCAAAAAAGCGCCGTTATAGCGGGAACCATAACCGATAGGCACGGCGTAACGCTTGCCAGAAGCGATAATGAAGGCGCGCGGCATTACAGCAGCGATTATGAAACAAGGCTGTCCTGCGCCCATGCCGTTGGGGACAGCAGCAATCAAACGCTCGGCGCACAGGCTTTGCTTTCAAAATACCTGCTTGGGTTTGAACAGGGTGCGGGCAACAGGCTGAGCTATCTGTTTTCCGATGAAAAGCGGCGCGGCGATGATGCTGCGCTTACGATAGACGCGCGGCTAAACCGCTATGCATACGGCCTAATTGAACCCAACGCGGGCGCGGTGCTTGTTATGAACTATAAAACCGGGGAGGTGCTGTGCATGACAAGCGCCCCCGCATTTGACCCCGAAAAAATGGACGCCTATCTTTCGGGCGATGAGCCGCTTGCGGACGGGGCGATGGTAAACCGCGCAACAATGGGGCGCTATACGCCGGGTTCAACGTTCAAGCTTATCACGGCCGTGGCGGCGCTAAGATATCTGCCCGATGCCGAAAACCGCACATTTTTGTGCGATGGGCCGCTGGCGTTCAATGCTTCAAGCGGCAAGCGGGTTAGCATAGCGGAAGCCGTGGATGCGGAGGGCAACGCAAAGGAGGGCTATGTCCTGCTTAGGGACTTTGAGGACGAGGTGCATGGCGAAATAACGCTAAGCGAGGCTATAAAGCATTCCTGCAACCATGCGTTTGCGTGCATTGCGCTTGAAATAGGCGCGGATAAGCTTATTAAAACGGCGCGCTCGCTCGGAATTGGCGGCGAGTATGCTTTCGGTGAGCTTGTGGCATACTGCGGCAGCATGGAAAAGCCCGGCACGGATTTTGAATTGGCGTGGAGCGGCGTTGGTCAGCATAAGGATATTATAACGCCCGTGCAGCTTTGCATGATAACCGCAGGCATAGCAAACGGCGGCACGGCAATGGAGCCTAAAATATGCCTGAGCGTAAGCGATAGGGCGGGAAATATACAAAAAAGGCTTGCGGGCGAAGAATACAGGGAGCTGTTCCGCGGCAACGAGGCGGAGCTTTTAGCGGGCGCAATGCGCGGCGCGGTAACGGGCGGCACGGGCAAAAACGCCGCGGTTAAGGGGCTTAATGTGTGCGGAAAGACGGGCACGGCTGAGGTATCGTCCTCCGGCAAATTCAAGCCCCATGCTTGGTTCACGGGCTTTGTTGCGGACGCGGCGCATCCATACGCCATAACCGTTATAATAGAAAACGGCGGCGGGGGAGGAAAAGTAGCCGCTCCCATGGCCGCCGCCGTGCTTGAAAAAATGCTTGAGCTTGGCTATTGAGAGGTATCCTTTGCGTAATAGGCAAGCAGCAAATCAACCATCATGCCGTAGCTTTTAACGCCGTTTTGCTGATTGTTGAATTTAAGATAATTGTCGTTCATACTGTCCACGGCATCCTCTATCGGGCCTTCAAAGCCGTCCCAATAGGCATTGTAATCCCTAAGGTCGCGCAGCATACCTTCGCTGTAATATCCGCTTACAAGCTGGTTGAAAAGCTCCGCATCGCTTGCATATAGCTGATTTGCGCAGTTTATAAGCGCAAGCATTGTGCCCGAATAGCGCACGGAGGCATCAAGGGAATATGTGCAGGCAAGGTAGCTTACAAAGTTCGCTTCATCCTCCCGCGCAATGCCCATATAGTGCGCCGTTTCATGCGCGGCGGAGGATGCTATAAGCAGCGCGGGCTGGTTTATATTCACGTTCGCTTCCGCAAAATACGGTATGTATATTCCCGCTATGCCGCCGTAGGACATGGCGACGGACGCCTTGACGCCCTTGGCGGGGTAAACCGTGCCTGCGAATATTGAATAGTCCGCGCCGAGCAGCCTATATGCCGCGGGTATTTTACCGAATTCCGCCGTGCTGTCCTTTTCAAGCGCGAATACGCCGTTTTCATCCTCCTTAAGGCCGCTCCTAAGTTCTTTTGCCGAGGACGCAAGCCGCCTGCACAGCGCATCAAGCTCCTCCACCGGCCTTTGTTCAAGCGAAAGCCCCATGCGCTTATATAGCGAAGGGCGGGAATAGTTAAAGCCCCAGTCTATATAGAAAAGCGCAAACATAAACGACGCGAATACGCATATGCCCATTATGAAGCTCATCAGCCGCGCAAAGCGCAGCTTTCCCGAAAAAAGCTTAACGAGGAACACTATAATAAGCACTATCGCCGCCACTATAAGCCCGAACACCACACATTCGGATATCGATACGCCCCGCGCAAGCGACGTTATGTACCCAAGCGCGCGGCTTATATGCGGATACAGCGGGGCGCTGTATACGTTCTCCGTAGTGTCCGGATATTTGGCGGCAAGTAGGTTCAAGCCGTAGAAGGCCGGAATAAGCAGCAGCCACGGCAGCTTTTTGAAAAACGGTTTCCATTCGCCCGCGTAGGGGCTTTTTCTTTTAATTTTACCCATGCGTGTATTATACCACGCCGCGGCGCCGCGTAAATGTTAAATTTTGCTGTTATTTTGGCCTGTAAAGCTCAATAAGCTTCTCCATGTCCGCCTCTTTTGGGGATTCTATTATGGTTGTAACGCTTACGCCCGCTTCGCCCTCGGGAAAAAGATAAAGCGTTGGGCCTAACCTTAACGTATCGTAATACACCGTTGCGTGCAGCAGCGCATACGGCAAATACCCTTCGGCATATGCAAGCAGGTTCGCTTCGCCCCATGCGCAGCTTATGGGGCCCGTAAAAGCGGCGTTGGGTAGTAAGGGCATATCGTTTAGATACGCAAAGCCGAGCGCATCGGTATATGCGCGTTTTCCGCAGCCCACGGCAACAACATATGCGCCCTCTATCGGTTCAAGCGTATATGCGTTAACGGCCTGCACGCGCAAGCTGCCGTGCCGCGCCCTTGCAGCCGACGCAAGCGCAGCCGTAAGCAGCACAACGACCGAGGCGATTATTATTATCAAAGCGCGTTTTTTGTTCATGGCATAAAATATGATGAGCAGGGAGCGGAATATGTGTTATAATTAACCGATTGTTATAAATGAGGAGGAGAGGCATGGAAGCATACAGGGACAGGGCATGGCAGCGCAGCATGAAGCTGAGGCTGGATATAAACGGCATGACGGCGGACTTTGCGGGTGAACACGGCCTAAATATGGCGGATATAGAAAAAAACAGCGCGCAGTACATAAAGGCGGCGGAGAGCATGACCGCAAAGCGGGCGAATATGAAATGGCGCGAGCTGCCGCATAATCAGGCGGATGTGGTTGCGCGCATAAAGACCGTTGCCGAAAGGGTGCGGCGTGATTATGATGCGTTTGTTGTGCTGGGCATAGGCGGCAGCGCGCTCGGCCCCATAGCCGTGCAGCAGGCGTTGAGCCATATGCGCTATAATGAGCTGAGCCGCGAACGCCGCGGCGGGCCAAAGCTTTATGTTGAGGATAATGTTGACCCGGAGCGCATGGCGTCGCTTATGGATGTTATAGACGTTGAAAAAACGATGTTCAACGTTATAACCAAATCCGGCGGCACGAGCGAAACTATGGCGCAGCTTCTTTATATTACGCGCATATTGAAGGATAAGCTTGGGGATAAATGGAGCGGGCATGTTATCGCCACCACCGACGAAGCGAAGGGCAACCTGATAAAAATTGCCAAGGCGGACGGGCTTGAAACGTTCTATGTGCCCGATGGCGTGGGCGGCAGATTTTCGGAGCTTTGCCCCGTGGGGCTTATTGCGGCGGCGGTATGCGGAATAGATATAGAGGAGCTGCTCGCGGGCGCGGCATATATGGACGAGCTTTGTTCGGAATTAGATTACCGCAAAAACATGGCGTATATGGCCGCAATATGCGAATATGAGGCCATGAAAAAGGGCTGCAACATAAGCGTTATGATGCCGTATGCGGATTCGCTCAAATACATTGCGGATTGGTATGCGCAGCTTTGGGCGGAAAGCCTTGGCAAGCGCACGGATAACAGCGGCAGCACCGTGCATACCGGCCAAACGCCCGTTAAGGCGCTGGGCGTGACGGATCAGCATTCGCAGGTGCAGCTTTATACGGAAGGCCCGTTCGATAAGGTGATAACGTTCATAGGCGTGGATAAATACAGGAGCGAGGTTGCAATTCCGCATAGCTTTGACGATATTGCGGACGTTGCCTTCCTTAGCGGACATAGCTTTAACGAGCTTATAAAGAGCGAACAGGCCGCAACCGAATATGCCGTTACCCGCTCCGGACATATGAACAAGACCATAACCCTGCCCGAGGTAAACCCGTTCACAATAGGCGAGCTGCTGTATTTCTTTGAAATTCAAACGGCCTATGCGGGCGAGCTGCTGAACATAAACGCATTCGACCAGCCGGGCGTGGAGGAAGGCAAGAACGCAACATATGCCCTGCTCGGCAAGCACGGCTACGATGAAAAACGCCGCGAATTGGATGGCGCAAAGCCCAAAAAGGCAGAGTATATATTCTGATTAACCTTAAATGAATATGTGACCGCTTTGTAAAATGAGCTAATAAGGCTTAACAAAGCGGCCATTTTAGTGTAAAATCAATGCAATACCCCAACCTGAACGGGAGGAGAACACAGGCAATGTTAAAACGAGGCTTTGCGCTGCTTATCGCGCTTATAATGCTTTGCATGTGCGGTTGCGCAGGCAAGGACAATAATCAAACGGCTATGAATAACGCCCAAACGGATACGGAGCAGCAAAACGGACAAATTATGCAGGGCGATGCGTCTGCCGACGGCGCGCGGGAAACGTTCCCCATACTCGGGCTTATAATAGACGACGATGGCAGCGACAGCGCACGCCTTACAATGTACGGCTTTTTGCGCACGGCGGAAACGCTTTGCTATGCCTCCAAGGTATTCCGCGCAAGCGCCGGGGAGGGCGCAGTATCGGCCGTTGACATGGCAAAGGCCGAAGGTATAACGGCGCTTATGATATTCAATCCCGACGCTAAAAACGACGCGGCGATAGAAAAAGCGGTGTCGCTTGGCATGAACGTTGTTGTGCCGTACCATGAATGTAAGGCAGCGGGAATAAAGGCCAATATTGTTGCGGATTATGATGAATACTATGATGAGCTTGCGCGCGGCCTTGCCGGAAGGATGGAGGAACGCAGCTTAAAATCGGGCCGCATATTGGTATACGGCGCGGATACCGAAAGGGCCTACGAAGCATTTGCGGCGTCCATGAAGCAAAACTACCCGCAGTATATAGTTTGCCAATTTGTGCGCACGGCTGCCGATGAGGAGGGCGCGATAGACGAGCTTGCCGATTTTATATTGAACAACCGCGATATAAAGGGCGTTTATGCCGTTGATGAGGATGCCTCGCCCATAGCGGTTAAGGCGAGGAGCCGCGCGCAGAAGCGCTTCAGAAGCGAGGGCGCGCCAAGCCCCACCCCAACGCCGGAGGCTACGGCAAGCGCCGTACAGCAGCCGGAATATACGCCGAACCCCGCGCTGCTTACGCAAATAATGATAACCGTGTTCGGCACGGGGCTTAGTGGAGAAAACTATAAGCTTTTTAACGATAACGACATATATGCCTTGTGCATAGAGCCTTATTATGAGGCGGCGGCGCAGGGAACGATGACGATGGACAGAATAGTCAGGGGCGAAAGCATAGCGGGCGTTGAGCGGGTGAACAGGCCCATTGTGCATAGCGATACGGCGGATAAATACACCGCCGTATACGAAAGCATGCTTGCCGCCTTCGCTGCCGAAACGAACTGAAATGTTTGATCTAAAGCTGCTTAAAAGAATAGATTGGTTTACAATACTGCTGGTCGTGGGGCTTGTTGTCTTCGGCCTTATAAGCATTGCCAGCATTATGGCCGCCCCGTTCAGCGGGGAGGAACGCTCAATAGGCGACTATACCGCAAAGCTGAACCTTGTTTATGTTGAAAAGCAGGCAGTAAACTTTTTGGTTGGCCTTGCGGCGTTTTTGATAATCATAATATTTGATTATCAGCAGGTGTTCAAGCCGCTGATAAAATATGCGTATATAGGCATAGTCGGCCTATTGGTGCTGCTGATAGTTATGGATAAAACGCAGCGCGGCATAACGGGCTGGTTCGTGTTTGAGGCGATAGACCGCGCAATACAGCCGGGCGAGCTATGCAAAATATGCGTAATAATCGCCCTATCCAAAATAGTCAGCGAGGATATGGATAAGCACGAGGGCAGGCTTAAATCCTTCAGGTCGATATTCTATGCCGCCGCGGTATGCATAGGACCTACGGTGCTTATAATGGTTCAGCCGGACTTTGGCACGGCGTTTGTGCTGCTGTGCATAATGGTGATGATATTCTTTATTGCCAAGATATCGTGGGGATATATTGCCGCAGGTGCGGCGGCGGTTGCGGCTGGGCTGCCGCTTGCGTATTTCTATGTGTTTGATGATGACCAAAAGGGCCGCATAACCGCGTTTTTGAATCCGGAGCTTGATATTCAGGGCAGCGGCTATAACGTTATGCAGTCCAAAATAGCAATAGGCTCGGGCCGGCTTTACGGAAAGGGCTACTTTTCGTCCGGAACGCTTGCGCAGCTAAGATTCGTTCCGGAAAGGCATACGGACTTCGTATTTGCGGGCATTGTGGAAGGCGTGGGCTTTGTTGGCGGGGCGCTGCTGATAGTTGCCTTCTTCCTGCTTATTTTCCGCTGGATATGGATAGCGGTACACTCTAAGGATTATTTCGGCATGTGCCTTGTTGCGGGCTGCACGGGCATGATGCTTGCGCATGTGTTTGAAAACATAGGCATGACGATAGGCTTGATGCCCGTTACGGGCATACCGCTGCCGTTTATAAGCTACGGCGGGTCGAACCTGCTCACCAATATGGCGGCCGTGGGCATAGTTGAAAACGTGTGGATGCGAAGGCCTGAGAAAAAGTAGGCCGCAAAGCGAAAACGGAAGAATTTACATGCACCCCTTGCGCATATATATTTGTCGCGGGGGGTGTTTTATTATGGCTGTAATAATCGAAAAAGCGGAAACGGGAGCATTCGTGACGGATTCATCGGGTATGGGCAAGCGGGGCTTTGCTCCGCGGCAAAGGCGCGCGCCGCGGCACGGCGGGCGCAGGCCGTATGCAATGTCCATGATGGTAAAAATAGCGCTGTGTGCGCTTTCTTGCGCGGCGGCGCTGATGCTTAGGCTGCACGGGCGGGCGGAGGCTCCTATGCGGCAGGCAATGGCGGAAACGAGCGAAACGCAGGGCGGGGATGGGCTGGACGAAATGCTGGGTAAGCTCAAATTTGTAGAGCTGCCGGGGATACTTGAGGTATTTGCTCCGCAGGGGCTTATGCCGCTGCCTGCATCGGGCAGCGTAACAAGCGGGTCGGAAGGCGGGGCGCTTTGCATAGCAGTAAACGGGGACCAATATGTGTATGCGCGGCTTGAAGGCACGGTGAAGGAAACGGGCGAAGACGGGGAGAATGGCAAATTCGTATGCGTAACCGATGGCAAAACGGAAATACGCTGCTGTGGGCTTGAAAGCATAAGCGTGGAGGAAGGCCAGCCCGTGGGCGCGCAGGACAGCATAGGCAGCGCAAAGGACGGGGATGAGCTGACGGTTGAAGCAAGGCGCAACGGCCGTCCTGTTAACGCGGCGGAGTATTTCAGAATGGATGCGCAAACGTGAAAATACGGCTTTTTACGCTTGGGCGGGCGGATATAAGCATAAGCATAGGCGCGCTTGCAGTGGTTGCGGCGGCGGTGCTTATGGGCAGGGCGGGGGATATGGCGCTTTGCATGGCGGCATTGAGCCTGCACGAAGGCGCGCATACGCTGGCGGCGATGGCGGCGGGCAGGCGCGTGGGCGAAATTGAGCTTACGCCCGTGGGGTTTTGCGCAAGGCTGTCGGGCAAGCGGCCAAATGTATTTGACGGGCTGTTCATTGCGTCCGCAGGGCCGCTTTTCAGCCTGTTCGGAGGGCTTGGGTGCTATTGCGTAAATAAAAGCGGGCTTATAGCGGCGGATATAGTGGAGAAGTTCGCATATATAAACATTGCGATAGCGGCCGTTAACATGATACCCGCCGTACCGCTTGACGGGGGCAGGATGCTTGAATGTGCGCTTAGCCACAGGCTCAGGGGCAAAAGCGTAAGGCTTATATGTATGCTTACGGGCATACTCTGCTCCGCTGCGGTAACTGCTGCGGGAGTATATGCCGCCGTATATGCCTCCGCCCCGCCCATGGGCGCGGTGTTCGGCTTGTTCATGGCCGTATCCGCAATAAGGCACAGCCGCGGGCAGGATGTTTACACCGCCCGCAGGCTTGCCGGAGCGCGCGAAAGGATAGGCGCGGGCTTGGGCGCGGGCATAGCGGGGGTTGCAATGGATAAAAACGTCTCCGCGCGGCAGGCGTTAAGGTTAGCGCGCGGCAGCGGGTTAACGGTATATGCCGTACTTGATAGCCGTATGCGCACAATAGGCTATGTGAACGAGGCGGAGATATACGAAGCCATGGCGCGAAAGGGCGCGGACATAACGCTTGGGCAGGTAATAATATATAAATAATACGCCCGCCAACGATTGACCGCGGGGCATATAGATGATAAACTTAATAAGTTTGATAAGGCTATATCGGCTATATGCCATGGAGGATAAGCTTGGATAAGGTTAAGGTAAGTGATAAGCTGCTGCTGAGCGTTGAAAAGCCGGCGCGGTACACCGGCGGGGAGCTGAACAGCATAGTGAAGGAAACGGCGCAGCTTAGATTCGCGCTGTGCTTCCCCGATGTTTACGAAATAGGCATGAGCCATCTCGGTTCGCGCATATTGTATGAGGTTATAAACTCCCGCGGGGAATACGCATGCGAAAGGTGCTTTGCCCCGTGGCCGGACATGGAAGAAAAAATGCGGGAAAACAACATTCCCATGTTCACGCTTGAAACCCGCACGCCGCTTGCCGAATGCGACGTTGTGGGCTTTTCGCTGCTGTATGAAATGTGCTACACAAACATACTCACCATGCTTGACCTTGCGCATATACATAGGCGCTCAAAGGACAGGGGCGAGGATGAGCCAATAATCGTTGCGGGCGGCGGCTGCGCCTGCAATCCGGAGCCCATAGCGGACTTTATGGACGCAATAATGATAGGCGACGGGGAAGAGATGATAATGGATGTGTGCGACGCCGTGCATGAAGCCAAGTCCTTAGGGCTTAGCCGATACGATACGCTTAAAAGGCTTGCCGCGATACAGGGCGTGTATGTGCCCATGTTCTATGCCGAAAGGCGCGGCGAAAACGGCGAATACATGGGCGTTGAAAAAACCGAGCCTTCCGCGCCGGACAAGGTGCAGCGCCGCATACTGATGAATCTTGACAGGGCGCAGTACATGAAAAAGCCGATAGTGCCGTATATACCGATAGTGCATGACCGCATTGCGCTGGAGCTGTTCCGCGGCTGCACCAAGGGCTGCCGCTTTTGCCAGGCGGGCTTTATATACCGTCCCATAAGGGAAAGAAAAATGGAAACCGTTCTTGAACAGGCAAATGGGCTTATAGGCTGCACGGGGTATGATGAGGTATCGCTGTTTTCGTTAAGCTCCGGCGATTATTCGCATATACATGAGCTTGTGCCAAAAATAATAGACCGCTTCAGCAATGAGCATGTGTCCGTTTCGCTTCCGTCGCTTAGGATAGACAGCTTCATTAAAGAGGATCTTGAACGTATGCAGTCCGTAAGGAAAGCAGGGCTTACGTTTGCGCCCGAAGCCGGAACGCAGCGGCTAAGGGACGCAATAAATAAGGGCGTTACAGAGGATGACCTTTTAAGGGCGGTAGGCGATGCGTTCTCGTCCGGATGGAACGGGGTCAAGCTTTATTTTATGATAGGCCTGCCTACGGAAACGGAGGAGGACATATTGGGCATAGCGGAGCTTGCGCGCAAGGTATCGGCGCTGTTCTATTCAATGCCCAAGGAAAAGCGCGGCAAGGGGCTTAGGCTGAGCGTTAGCGCGTCAAGCTTTGTGCCCAAGCCGTTCACGCCGTTCCAATGGGAGCCGCAGGATAGGAAGGAAACGCTGATAGAAAAGCAAAAGCTGCTTAAAAGCGCGCTCAAGGGCATAAGGGGAGTTGAATTTTCCTACCATGAGCCGGACATCAGCGTGCTGGAGGCCGTGTTTGCCCGCGGGGACAGAAGGCTTGCAAACGTGCTGGAGCGCGCATGGGAGCTGGGCGCGCGGTTCGATTCATGGGACGAGCATTTTAAGCTTGATGCATGGAACGCGGCGTTTGAGCAGGCGGGCGTTGACCCCGACGCATATGCGCACAGGCGGCGCGACAGGGGCGAGGCGCTGCCGTGGGACCATATAGATTCGGTGGTTACGAAGGAATACCTTGTACGCGAGAGCGAGCGCGCGTACCGCGCCGAGGTTACGAAGGATTGTAGGCTTGGCTGCAACGGCTGTTTTGGAGAAAAATATGCGACTTATTGCAAGATTGACTAAAGGGGAAAGCGTGCGCTTTGTTTCGCATCTGGACATATTGCGCCTGCTTCAGCGCGCGTTCAGGCGCGCTGAGATACCGCTTGGCTATTCGCAGGGGTTCAACCCGCATCCGCTGCTTTCGTTTGCAACGGCGCTTTCCACGGGCTATACAAGCGACGCGGAATGGATAGACGTTAAGCTTGACGGGGATATGGATACCGCCAGGTTCATATCAAGCGTTAACGCCGCGCTGCCAAGCGGCTTTGAATTCAAGGAAGCATATGCCGTGGAGGATAGGCTGCCTTCGCTTACGGCGCTGCTTGAAAGCGCGGAGTATCGCATAACATTCAGCGCGGATACCGATGCAAATGAGCTGAAAAAGGAGCTTACCGCGCTTTTAGCCGGCGAAATAATAGTCGAAAAGCGAACCAAGGGCGGGCTGAAAAACGTGGACATACGCCCGCAGGTGATTGAAGCAAACGTAACGGAGGAAGCGGGCCGCGCCGTGCTTACGGTAAAGGGCGTGCTGAATGCATCCGGCAGTTTGAATATAGAGCTTTTGATGGGGGCGCTTGCAAGGCTTAGCGGAAAAAGCTATGATTACAGCGTGCATAGGGTGAACGTTGAATTTACAGGAGGGAGGAGTACGCCCGTTTGATCGGCAATGCGAAATGAACGGAACAGGACTTGAAAAAGAGATAATAGTAGACATAAATCCGTACCAAACAAGGGTGGTGCTGCTGGAGCGGGGCGAGCCGAGCGAAATATACATTGAGCGTCGTGGGCGCGAAAGGCTGGTCGGCAACATATACAAGGGGCGCGTGCAGAACGTTTTGCCCGGGATGCAGGCGGCGTTTGTGGACATTGGCCTTGAAAAAAACGCATACCTTTTTGCGGGCGATATTCAGCAAGACAAGCAGGATTTTATATTCAACGGCAAGGAAACGCAAACGGTCAATGCCGTGCCCAACATAAAGGATATTGTTAAGGTTGGGCAGGAGATAATGGTGCAGGTGGTAAAGGAGCCGATCGGCACCAAGGGCGCGCGCGTTACCACCAATATAACCCTGCCCGGGCGCACACTTGTGCTTATGCCGTCGGTGGACTATATCGGCGTATCTAAGCGCATAGAGGATGAGGCAGAGCGCACGCGGCTAAGGGACGCGGCGCAGTCCGCAGCGAAGGATTTCAGCATAGGCGCCATAGTAAGAACGGCGGCCGAGGGAAAGAGCGAGGAGGAATTTCACGCGGATTTTGCATTCCTTACGCGGCTGTGGGGCAGAATAAAGCAAAAGAGCGAGCTTGTCAGCGCGCCGCGCCTGCTCCATGCGGAGGAGCCGCTGGTGTTCAGGACGATACGCGATCTTTTTACGCCGGATATAAAGCGCCTTGCAATAAACGACAGGGAGTTTTACGAGCGGGTGCTGCTGATAGCCAACATAATATCGCCATCGCTCAAAAACAGGGTGCAGCTATATGAGGATATACCCGATCTTTTTGATCAGCTTGGCCTTGAAACGGAGATAGACCGCGCCCTTGCGCACAAGGTCTGGATGAAAAACGGCGGCTATATAATAATAGACCAGACCGAGGCGCTGACCACCATAGACGTGAACACGGGCAAATACGTAGGCACGGACAATCTTCAGGAAACCATAACCGAAACCAACTGCGAAGCGGCGCGGGAAATAGCGCGTCAGCTCAGGCTTAGGGATATAAGCGGCATAATAGTTGTGGATTTCATAGACATGGACGAAATTGCGGATAAGGAGCGGGTGCTTTCCACCCTGCGCGAGGAATTGGCGAAGGACCGCACAAAGTCGCATGTGCTTGGCATAACGCAGCTTGGCCTTGTTGAAATGACGCGCAAAAAGACCCGCCAATGCATATCCCATACGCTGCAAAGCCCCTGCCCGTATTGCGGCGGCACGGGCAACGTATTAAGCGTTGAAACCGTTGTGCTTAAGGTGAGGAAGCAGCTTATGCGTATGATGGCCAAAAATGAAGCGAAGAGCTTCCTCATCCGCGTGAACAAAGCCGTGGCGGACTCCATTGCGGAAAATTCGGACCGTCATTCGGGTATATTGCCCGTGCCGAAGGGCGGCGCGGTATATGTTGAAGCGGCGGATATGCATATGGAAAAATACGAGGTTTCTCCCTTGAATGAAGCGCAGGCTGAGGAGTATTACAGGCGCGGCGCGGCGCGATACAGCGGAGAATAAAAATTTGCGGTTTAATTTTGCCAAAAGGTAGTGACAGCAGGCAAACAATATGCTATAATTCCTAATTGTCGGCATAATGCCGCAGGCCAATGTAGCTCAGTTGGCAGAGCAGCGCACTCGTAATGCGCAGGTCAAGAGTTCGAATCTCTTCATTGGCTCCATTCGGGGCGTAGCGCAGCTTGGTAGCGCGTTTGGTTCGGGACCAAAAGGCCGGGTGTTCAAATCACCTCGCCCCGACCAT
>CABSAH010000023.1 GCA_902475645.1 uncultured Christensenellaceae bacterium
GTATTCGGTCTATATTTAGCGTTGCGCGCAGCAGGTCGTCATCGCCATGCACATATCCGCCGTATATAACGGGCAGCATACGCATAGCAATGGACGCTATTTCCGAAAACGGCAGAAGGTTCGCGTTTTCCGTGATTGTTTCCGTTATTTCCATCGGCGCGCGCCAGCTAAAGCTCTCTATGCCTTCATCGGACACAACGCATTTTATGCGTTCATAAAACCAGCTTGGCGTAAGGCTTGTTTCGGTTTTGAAATTGTTTGCGTTGGCTTCCAGCACGTTACGGCACGGTATGCCGCCTACGGACTGGCCAAGCGTTACAATATAGATACAGCGTGGCGGCTCGTCGGAAAGCACATCGTAGATTGTCTGAGTTTCTCCGTTTACCGTCTCCGTAAGGTAATAGTGCCGCTCAAGCAGAAATACGCCGTCCGTCTTTAGCGATACGGGCAAGGCGGAAATTGCGTTTTCAACCAGTGCGCGCGCTTCTGACGGCGTTATGGTAAGGCTGTCCTTAGCCTGTTCCGGCACAACGGATTCGTCAAGCAAAAGCGTATAGGTTTCCTTGGCGCCGCCATCGTTGACGCGGGAGCCGCGGTTGTATGATAGTGATGCGCCAATCTCCTCGCCCCAGTCCACACTTTCATCGTCGTAAGCCATGCGGAGCGGGTCGTTTCGTACCGAAAAGCTCCGCCCATAGCTTTCATCGAATGCGGCGAAAGGCTTTTCCACGGCACTTACGCCCATATAGCGCCCAATATCCGGCTTGTTGGTGCTTATTATCATTTCGCGTAGCGTCCCGTCGGATATCATCTTAGCAGGGTCATCGGGTATGGCGGCAAGCTCCGCTTCAAGGAAGTCAAGCATCTTCTGTGCCTTTTCCCGTTCCCTGCCGGTACTCTCCTTTACGCGGCTCATGCACCTAAGGATGTTTTTTTCAAGCCTCGCCTTGTTAAAGCCGCTGGGCGTGGTGTCGTAAAGCGTTATGCCGCCGCGGAAGCGGTCAAAGAACGCGCTTACAACCTCCTGCGTGAACTGTATCGGGCGCACCTGTGCAATGGGCATGGCTTCGGCCTCGGGCACGCGCACCACGGCGTCAATATCCATTGTAAGCCTTTCGCCTACGGACGTTATATCCGCCGTATACCTCTCCGGCGCCCCAAGCCTGCTTAGCAGGGGATACCGCTCGCCGTCATCAGGCATTGTTTCGGTGTTTATAGGCGTTTTCTGCGCCTTTTCTATCATCTGCTCCATATCCTTCTGCACCACTATCGGCGCATCGGGGGTTGCTTGGCAGGCGGTGAGGAGAAACAGTATAGCAAGTGCAATAACAAATGTTCTTTTCATAATCAATATCCTTTCTGCGGGTCTATAACGCTGCCGTCCACGGCGTTGACGATAAGATGGCAGCCGTATCCGTCGCTGTGATGGTCATAACGTGTGCCGTCGTTATATATGGCGGTTCTCGTGCCGTAGAAGCACCATGCGGGCACGAGCAAGCCGTGACCTATGGAGTTTTGCTCTGTCACGCGCACGAATTCGAGCGAAACGCGGTCTATATCGAAATTCACGCTGCCCATGAAATCCTCCCTCGCAAGCGGCTCGTGTGATATGGGCATCATCTTTTCAAAAACGGAGACTATATCCTCAAACGGCATCAGCGTGCAGTCCTCAACCACGGTGTTCATTATGGTAAGCGGCGAATTCCAATGCATGCTGATTATCCCGCTTCCGTCCACACGGAAGCTCATCCGCTCATAGTCCCAGCTTTCGGCGAGCGCATCATTGGAAGCATAGCTTGCGCCGACTCCGGTAGATGCACAGGGAACGCCCTCGACTATGCGGCGGCATTCAAGCATATAGCAATATGGCTTGGGGTCAGAACCGCTGCTTTCGCCCTGTGCAAAGCCGATATCATGCGTATCAAAGGGGAGGCCGTTTGCTTCAAGAAAGCTTTTAACTATTGCACGGGCTTCATCGGGCGAAACGCCCGCTTTTTGTGCTGCGTCCGTCGGCAGCGGCATTTTTGAATTCGGCGCGTTGAATGCGCTTGCAGCGGCTGCGGAGTAGAACAGTCCTGCTCCGGTGGCTTTTGCGCGGCCGGATAGATGCATTGCGTTTTCACTAAATACGGCGGAGGTCAGCATGTCATCGTTGTTTTTTACCCCAAACTGCGCACCGAAATCCTTGGTGTAGCCCGGCACGGCATTCTCCGCCGCGTGCAGACCTAAATAGCTTCCTATTACGCCGCCGTCGGGATCGGTAAGCTCCATGCGTCCCAGCGTGCCGTCCGATGATACAAGCTCGTTATCCTCCGGTGCGGAGACGTACAGCTTCTCAAGCATTGGAACCAATTCATCGGCATAGTAGGCGGCGGTGGAAATATCGTCCTCGTTGCCCGAAGCCGCAAGCTGCGCGGCATTCTTTTTTGCGCGTATAAGCTGCTCTTCTATCTGTGCCTTGCTCATGCGGTCGGGAAGTATATACATGGTCTTTTCTCCGCAAAGCAAATCGAATAAGCGCGAAACTTCCTCCTGCGTAAAATCCCGCGCCGCAACGCGCACTATCGGCATTAGGTAAACGTCGGGAACGTCTACGCCCGCCTTAACGTCTATTTGCAGCTTGCCTTTTTCCGTGCGGTAGTCATATTCCGCGGGGATGCCGTATCTTTCCCTTATTGCAAGTCTCGCGTCGCCTTCCGCAAACGTCGGCGCGGAATCCGCCCGTTCTATCATCTGCTCCATATCCTTCTGCACCACTATCGGCGCATCGGGTGTTGCTTGGCAGGCGGTGAGGAGGAGAAGTGCGGCAAATACAATAACAAATGTTCTTTTCATAATCAATACCCCCTTCCCAAGTCAATCGTGCTTCCGTCCACCGCATTGATGATTAGTATGGGAAACGGCTCTTTGTTCCATGAGCTTGCGTTGCCGTGGGCGAGGTCATACAATGTGCTGCCATCATTGCTCACAACCGTATTATTGCCGTAAAACACCCATGCAGGCACAAGCAGTCCTGTTGCTTCACTGTCCCGCTCACGCACCCGCACAAGGCAAAGCTCTACCGTGTCTATATTTATATCCATCTCTCCGCTGCCCTCTGTCCATTTGTTCAGGAATGCTTCGTATTCTATCCTTATCATGGCTTCAAAAACGTCAATGACATCGTTGAACGGAAGAAGAGCTGCATTTTCTGTTACCGTGTCCATGATTTCTATTGGGTTATGCCACGAAAGATATGTAAGGCCGCTGTTATCCACCGCGAAGGATATGTACTCATAGTACCATGGCAGAGAGGTCGTACCGTTATTTGAATCGTCAAGCCCGCTGTCGGTATTGACAAAGCAGGGTATGCCGTTAATCATCCTTGTGTAATAAAGTCGGTAAGCGTAGTTTTCGGCCGGAGTGCCAAGCTCCTTACCGTCGCCGCTGTATACCCCCATGCCGGTATCGCCTACCAGGAATGCGTGGCCAAGCTTATAGTCGTCCGAAAGTTCGGCAGCCGCAAAAATATCATCGCAAAGCGCTTTTGCCTCGTTAAAGCTTATGGCGAGCTTTTTACGCGCCGCCTCCGGCAGATTTGTGCCGTCCGTTCGGAGTATGCCCTGAGAATTGTATTCGACGGTTTTCTTCGTCCTTGAATGCACGCGATAATATAGATGGGTTCCGAATCCGCTATTTGCGGAATACCGTGAATTGGGCGTTAGTACGTTCATGGTTCGTGCCGTATCGCTCGCTGTATCGTTATCAACATTAAGCAGAAGATAATCGCCAATGTTCTCCAACTCCTGTATATGCATTGTGCCGTTTGAAATCGGCAGTGCCGGGGCAGTCTCGGGCGCGGCGGAGTATCTTTCTTCTATGCGCTTTAATCGGGCGGTATACTCCTCCTCCGTATAACCGTACTCCGCATAGCTGCCGTCGGCAAGGCGGCGTTTGGCGTCGATGATAAGCGGTTCAATCTCGGCCTTCGTTTCCACATGTTCGGAACTCGCGTCATACGCGATTTCTCCTGCATAAAAGTGGTTAAACAGCTTTGTCACAAGCTCCTGAGGAAAGCCGCCCCGCTTAACGCGAACAATAGGCATAGCCGTCGTTTCGGGTACGGTAATCTCAGCGTTGACCGCTATGCGGAGTCGCCCGTCAAGCCCCGTTGCAGAGAACGTATATCGTCCCTGCGGAATGTCCGGTAAAGCGGCCTCCCGCACGCCGTTTTCGGGTCGGTCTGCTTTTTCAAGCATCTGCTCCATATCCTTCTGCACCACTATCGGCGCATCGGGAGTTGCTTGGCAGGCGGTGAGGAGGAGAAGTGCGGTAAATGCGAAAATAAACAGCTTTTTCATGATTTAGTACCCCAACTTTACGTCTATTATGCTGCCGTCTATGGCGTTGATGCTCAATAGCGGACCGCCGTCATTTGGCGCGTGGTCATAGGCTGCACCACTTGCATAGCTTGCTACTGCGCTGCCGTAGAAATTCCACACGGGTATGAGCAGCCCTGCGGTAAAATTATCCCTTTCCATTACGCGCTGCAAGGAAAGGCGTGCCCGCGTCAGCTCTATCTTGTAGGAGGTTATGCCTTCAAGCGGCGTATACTTAACGGACAGCATCTTCAACAATGTTGCTTCAATCTCCGCCCAAGGCAGCAGGTTGGCGTTTTCCGTTATGGTATCCGTCACGACAAGGGGCGCGTTCCACCTCAGATTGACAATACCCGCGTCATCAATGGCGATTGTTAGGTATTCATAATCCCATTCTTTACCAAAGCCCATCTCTTCCACACTGGCTTGGGAGATGCCAAATGTGGATGCGACCGGAAACCCCTGTACTGTTCTAATAAGATTAAACACATAGGCGTATTTTTCGTCGGCTTTCTTATTATCGGCGGGAGGGATTGTCGAATTTGTGCCCGGTATGGGTTCAGCCTCGTAAGCTAACCGCTCGGCATCTGAAAACAGCATTATGCGGTCTACTGTAAAATCATTCAGTCCCAATGCTTGCATCAGCGTTTCAACTTTTGCCCGCGCTTCCGTCGGAGTGAGGGCAAGCGCAGAATGCTCAGTCTGCCCGCCTGTTAGCGAAAGCTCCGTCACATCCGCAAGCTGTGTGCCGCCGATAACATCCAGACGGAACGGCTGATACCCGTTTCGTTCAAAGGATATATGGGAACAGCTTCTCGGGTTAAGCGCGTGTATGTTTCCATGTTCATCCACATACACGGATACATCGGCGGTTTTATAATCCGCATCATTATATACGATGAATCTCATGGCATCCCCATTGCCCGGGTCGGAACTGGCATGGAGTATTGTGTTGATGCCGATAACGCTATTGTCGGATGGGTCGTCAGAGATAACTTCATTTTGGAGAAGGGTTCCGTCTGAAGCGATAAGCACATTTTTATCCGGAGCGGTCTTATACATTTCCTCCAGCCGCGCAATCTCATTATCCCAAAATTTACCGCTGCCACCTTGCGCAGCCTTTTCTGCCATGATATTAAGGATAGCCTGTTCTATCTGCGGCTTATCCATCTGCTCAGGCTCAAGGTACATAGGCTTGTCCGCGCAAAGTGTATTAAAAAAAGTATACACCTGTTCTTGTGAAAACTTTCCTGCCTCCACATGCATCATTGGCATGCCGCTTGCTTTCGGTATCTCCAGCGGCACGTCGGCCACAATGGATAGCTTGCCTGCTTCTTCGTTTAACATAAGTCGCTCCGGCACATTCAGCCTTTCGCGTAGTGTGCCCGCAATGGGGGAATCCTGCGGCTTAGCACCCCGTTCTATCATCTGCTCCATATCCTTCTGCACCACTATCGGCGCATCGGGAGTTGCTTGGCAGGCGGTGAGCGCCGCCGTGAGCATACATATGCATAGTAATAAGGTATTGCGTATTACGCGCTTCATTCCGATTCTCTCCGTTCTTATAGGATATTGCAAGCATACCAGCCGAATATGCATCAAGTATTCAACGGATGGTAAACGGATTGTAATTTATTCGTCATTGCCCGATACCGTGATTATTTTCCCCTTGCTTGCGTTCATAACGCCTATAACTATGCGGGGCGAGGCGAACAGGGAAAACAGCACCGCCAACGCAAGCAGCACATATAAAATATTCCATTTACTGATTGGCTTTTTCATATTGCGCTCCTTCAGTATCGAATACCACGCTAACCGTTGTGCCTATGCCGGGCGTGCTGGTTATTATAAGCCGCGCCCCGTGCAGGCGCGCTATCTCATCGCAAAGCGCAAGCCCCAGCCCCGCGCCGCCTGCCTTTCGCGTGCGGGATTTATCCACCATGTAAAACGGCTGCGTCAGCTTGTCAAGCTCGCTTTCGGCTATGCCTATGCCGTGGTCCGTAACCGATATAATGCCGCCGTGTGCGTTAAGCTCTATTGTGTCGCCGCGCCTTGATGCCTTGCCCGCATTGTCTATTAGGTTTATAAACAAATCTGCAAGCAGATCGCGCTCCATCATCACTAATCCCATATCGTTATCCGTTATAAGCGTCAAACCGCGTATGCGAAGCTGCTCTGCGCACGCGGCCTGTACATCCGCAATAAGCATGGCTGCGGGGACGGGGGAGAGGAGCATATTCCCGCTTTGGCGAAGCACTATAAGCTGCATCAGCTTTTGACTAAGCCGCTCCACCCGCGTACACGCCGCATCTATTGCATAAAGCGCATCCTCGCGTTCTTCCTCGGTAAGCTTGGTTGCAAGCAGCGTTTGCGCGTTGCCCTTTATGCCCGTCATGGGCGTTTTTAGCTCATGCGTAAGGGCGGACATGAACATTGTTCGGCGCTCGGCCTCGTCCCTAAGCTCTTGTATATGCGTTTCCACGGCCTCAGCCATGCGGTTGAAATCCTCGCCAAGCTCGCCTATCTCGTCCCGCTCTGCAATCGTTACACGGTTGCCGTATACGCCGTTCGCAATGAGGGCGGTGTTTGCCTTTAATGTCGCTATGGGCTTTAACAACGCCCGCGTTATGAATACCGTCACTGCGCCCGCCGCAATTATAACGCATAGGCTGATGGCGGCAAAGCTGTATGCAAGCTCCCGTATGCCGGTGAAAACATAGGTTATGTCCTTTATTGTGTAAATTCGGTAGCGCGTTTCGTTCACCGTGGCGGCGCTGCCCGCTATAAGCATTGTTTTGTCGCCTATATCCTCTATTATGTATTGCCGTGCATCCGCCGTAACGGGCAGATATTCTTCGGGTGATACGGTGGTTGTGTTGTATATAACGTCCGTTCCGCAAAGCAGCGCCGTACTGCTGTCCCCAAGCTGCCCAATAAGATACTTTGCAAGGCTCCTTGCGGCGGTTTCGCCGTAGCTTTCGTCAAGCCGTGTCTGCATGGCGCTCTGCCAGCTTGCGGCGCGTATCTGCTGATTTGCAAGCGCATTATCTATTGCAAGGTTAAGGCTGCTTTGGCCGGAGCGCAGCAGCAGAAGAAGCGAACAGGCCGCGGTGGATAGCGTAACCATCACAACGGCGCAAAGGGATACCTTCAGCCATAGCTTCATGCTCTAATCCTCCAGCCGATAGCCCATTTTGGAGATGGTCTTAATATTATCGAACAGCCCTAATTTTTTGCGAAGCTGGCCTATGTGTACGTCAACCGTGCGGGTTTCGCCCGCGTAGTCCACGCCCCATACCCCGTGCAAAAGGCGATCCCGCGTAAGGGCTATGTTCTTGTTTTTTGCAAGCATCACAAGCAGATCAAATTCCATCGGCTTTAGGGTTATCTCAACGCCGCCGCGCCTGACGGAACGTTCAAGCAGGTTTATTTCAAGCCCCGCGGCGGTGAGCGTTTGTTGCAGCCGCCCCGTGCGCTCCAAAACCTTCTCCACCCGCACCAGCAGCTCCAGCACCTCAAACGGCTTAACTATGTAGTCCTCCGCGCCGTTGCGAAGCCCCTGTATTTTGGAATCAACGTCGGCCTTTGCGGTCAGGTAAATAACGGGTATATCGTAATGCTTCATGTATGCCATAAGCTCAAAGCCGTCAAGCCCCGGCAGCATAACGTCAAGCAGCGCAAGGTCATAGTCCGCGTCCCGCGAAAGCGATTCGGCCGCCTGCGCCCCGTCATAAAACGGCGTGGCGGCGTATCCGGTGGATATAAGGTTTTTAACTATCACCTTGGATATGGCCTCATCGTCCTCAACGACTAAAATGCGGTTTCTTGCCATGTGGAAAACACCTCCTGTTCGGTATTATTATAACAGATGACAGGTAAACGTATATTCAACGGATTGTAAACGATTTGTAAGTTAAGCCCAAATACTCCCGCTTCCGCGCGAAATTATAAAGAAGGCATACCCAAGTGAGCGTTATTTTAGCATTTTTATTTTTTTAGTAACGTTATAATCGGTAATTCTGCATTTTTCGTTAAATAAAAATATGATTGGGTTAAATTATAATTGGCGTCGGTGCAATGCAGCTTATAGTTTTTGGTTAAAAAACATTGACTTTTTTTGTGCAAGGAGATATTCTATAAATGACGAATATTACAACGCTGCATATTTGCTTGTTTAAGGAGAATTTCAAATGATAAGATCTATCGAATCGCTCTGCGATGCGGCGAAAGCGCGCGCTAAACAATGCCTTGCGGTCGCCTGCGCGCAGGATGATCATGTGCTGCTTGCCGTTGAAAATGCGCGCAGCTCCAATATTGCGGATGCAATTTTAATAGGCGATGAAGCACAGATACGCCGTGTTGCGGCCGAAAGCGGCATAGACCCTTCCAATTACCGCATCATAGATGTTCCGGATAAGGTAGAGGCTTGCCGTACCGCTGTTTCGCTTGTTAAAAACGGTGAAGCGGATGCCGTGATGAAGGGCATTGTTGATACCGCAATTATATTAAAAGCGGTTCTTGATAAGGATATCGGCCTTCGTGATGCAAAGCTTTTATCCCATGTGGCGCTGTTTGAAGTCCCCGGCTTTGATAGGCTTTTGCTGGTGACCGATGCTGCAATGAGCATAGCTCCCGACCTTGAAGCAAAGAAGGAGATAATACGCAACGCCGTAAAGGTTGCAAACGCAATCGGCGCGGAAAATCCCGTTGTCGCCTGCCTTTGCGCAATCGAAAAGGTCAACCCCAAAATGCCCGCAACGGTTGACGCCGCCGCGCTTGTTGAAGCGGCAAAATCGGGGGAAATTACGGGCTGCACGGTAATAGGCCCCTTGGCATTGGATAACGCCATAAGCGTTGAAGCTGCAAAGCGCAAGGGCATTACGGACCCGAATGCAGGCCATGCGGACGTGCTGCTTATGCCCAATATCGAAACCGGAAACGCGCTTTATAAAGCCTTAGTAATACTTGCAGGCGCAAGCACCGCCAGCCTTATCGTTGGCGCAAAGGCGCCCGTTATAATCACATCACGCGCAGACAGCGAACAGACCAAGATAAATTCAATAGTGCTTGCACTTGCCATGGCGGCAAAGAAAGGAGAAAACAATTGACGGAACATAAGGATTATAAGATACTTGCACTTAATTTCGGCTCCACATCCACCAAAATTGCCGTTTACGAGGGCAATCAGAAGATGCTGGAGCATGCATTTCGCCATACGCAGGAGGAAATGAACGGCGTTCACACCATGGACGAAAACGCCGCAATGCGTAAGCCGCTGATACTCAGCTATTTGAAAGAAAACGGTTATACTCCCGAAAGCTTCGACGCCATAGTAGGCCGCGGCGGGCTGGTTCGCCCGATACCGGGCGGCACATATGCCGTAAACGATGAAATGCTGCGCGATTTGCGCGAATGCCGCTTCGGCACGCATGTTTGCAATTTGGGCGGCATACTTGCGGCGGAGATAGGCGAGGAAGTAGGCAAGCCCGCTTTTATAGTCGATCCCCCCGTAATAGATGAAATGACGGATATAGCGCATCTGTCCGGCCATCCGGATTTTCCGCGGCGCGCCGTGTTCCATGCGCTTAACCAAAAGGCCATTGCCAAGCGTTTTGCCGAGGATATAGGCAAGCCTTATAATGCGCTTAATCTAATCGTTGCCCATATGGGCGGCGGCGTTACCGTAGGCGCGCATAAAAACAGCAAGATTGTGGACGTTAACAACGGCCTTGAAGGGGACGGCCCCTATACGGCGGAGCGTCCGGGCAGTTTGCCCGTTCTGCAGGTGCTGCGCGCGGCATTCGAGCATCGCTATGGCAATACGTTGGAGGAGCAGCGCCGCTTTTACATGTCAAAATGCGGCCTGATGGCATATACGGGAACAAACGACGGCCGTGTTATAAGCAAGCGCATTGCGGAAGGAGATAAGGAAGCGGAGCTTGCCTACCGCGGCATGGCATATCAGATAGCTAAGGAAATCGGCGCAATGAGCGTTGTGCTTGGCGGCAAAGTGGATGCCATTCTGCTTACCGGCGGCCTTGCTTACGATAAGCAGCTTATGGGCTGGATAGAGGAGCAGGTAGCACATATAGCGCCCGTGCATGTTTACCCCGGCGAGGATGAGATGCTTGCCCTTGCAATGGGCGCGCTGCGCGTGCTTCGCGGTCAGGAGGATATTCTGGAGTATCATTCATGAAGCGGCTTCAGATAATCACGGGCCATTACGGCACGGGTAAAACGGAATATGCCGTAAATTTGGCGCTGTCCTTAGCCGATGGCAAGAGAAAGCTTGCGCTGGCCGATTTGGATATAGTAAATCCTTACTTTCGCGCCTATGAGCAAACCGAGCGCCTGCGGGCAGCCGGAATCAGGGTGATAGTAAGCTCCTGCGGCGGCGCGGTTGATATGCCCGCAATCGATCCGGCGGTGCTGTCGCTGTTTCAGGATAGAAGCTGGTCAGGCGTAATAGATATAGGCGGCGACCCGATAGGCGCGCGTGTTTTGGCGCGTTTTGCGGATCAACTGCATCCTGAGGATTTTGATATTCTTTTCGTTGTAAACGCCAATCGTCCGGAAACGCATAATGTTGAAAAAGCATTGCTGTATTTGCGAACGATTGAAGCTGCCTGCGGCCAGAAGGTGACGGGGCTTGTGAACAACACCCATCTGTGTGCGCAGACATCTGCGAAGGATACGCTTAAGGGCGCGGCGTTGGCGCGCGAAATTTCAAACGAAACGGGATTGCCGATAGTGCATCATGCGGTGCAGCGGCGCTTTGTAAACGAGGTATGCGATCAACTGGCGGAACCCATTCTGCCGATTGATATATACATGAAAAAACCATGGGAAATAATAATTGAGGAGGACATCTAAACATGGCTGGAAAAGTATCGTTTCTCCGTGATCGATGTAAGGGCTGCGGACTTTGCATAACAGTCTGCCCCAAGAACATCATCGTCATGGAAGAAACCGCCACAAACCGCAAGGGGTACCACCCTGCAGTCGTTCGCCCGGAGGATATGGACAAATGCGTTGGCTGTGCGAGTTGTGCGAAGATCTGTCCCGATTCCATTATCACTGTGGAGCGGTTTTAAGGAGGAAACTATGGAGAAAGAACTTTGGAAAGGCAATGAGGCAATCGCCGAGGCCGCAATCCGGGCCGGATGCAAGCATTTCTTCGGCTATCCGATCACCCCGCAGAACGAAATTCCCGAATATCTGTCGCAGCATTTGCCGGAGGTAGGCGGCTGCTTCCTTCAGGCGGAATCCGAGGTTGCCGCCATCAATATGGTTTACGGTGCGGCCGGCTGCGGCAAGCGCGTAATGACGTCATCGTCATCCCCGGGAATATCGCTTAAGCAGGAGGGCATAACGTATCTTTGCGGCGCCGAGCTTCCATGCGTTATAGTAAACATGATGCGCGGCGGCCCCGGCCTTGGCACCATTCAGCCTGCGCAGGGCGACTATTATCAGGCCACCCGCGGCGGCGGCAACGGCGACTATCGCCATCTTGTATATGCCCCTGCAACAATTCAGGAGGCGGCGGACTATGTGCGCATGGCCTTTGACGTGGC
This sequence comes from uncultured Christensenellaceae bacterium, assembly GCA_902475645.1. Lineage (GTDB taxonomy): Bacteria > Bacillota > Clostridia > Christensenellales > CAG-138 > Phil1. The sequence goes on from CABSAH010000023.1 coordinate 11,933, forward strand.
GGATGCTTACCGCAATCCCGTAATGATACTTGCAGACGGCATGATAGGCCAAATGATGGAGGCCATAGAATGGCATGATGTGCCCAAGCGCGAGCTGCCCGATAAGCCCTGGGCTACCACCGGTACGCATGGCGAGCGCAAGCCCAATATAATCAACTCTCTGTATATAGATCCGAACTTATGCGCCGATCATAACGTTCGTCTTACCGAAAAGTATCGCGCGATAGAAGAAAACGAAACCCGCTGGGAGGAAACGGATACCGAGGATTGCGAGGTTCTGTTCGTTGCCTACGGCACGCCTTCGCGTATTGCAAAGGCCGCCATACGCCAGCTTGCCAAGGAAGGCATCCGCGCCGGACTGTTCCGCCCGATAACGCTTTGGCCGTTCCCGGGCAAGGCGCTGAAGCAGACCGCCATGCAGCCTAATTGCAAGGTTGTTGTGGACGTTGAGCTGAGCATGGGCCAGATGATAGACGACGTGAAGATCGCACTTGAAGGATGCCGCCCGGTCACATTCATCGGCAAGGCCGGCGGTGTGGTTCCCACGCCGGCAGAGGTCGCTGCCGCAGCAAAACAGGCTTTGGGGAGGTAACACAATATGGCTATCGTATATCAGAAATCCAAGGGCTTGACCGACGTTGAGCTGCATTACTGTCCCGGCTGTACCCACGGCATAGTTCATAAGCTGATAGCCGAAACGCTTGAAGAAATGGATGCATTGGGTCGTGCCGTCGGCGTTGCGCCTGTCGGCTGCTCCGTATTTGCATATAACTATTTTAACTGCGATATGCATGAGGCGGCCCACGGTAGGGCGCCCGCGGTCGCAACCGGCATACGCCGCGTATCCGACCCGAACGCCATAGTCTTTACATATCAGGGCGACGGTGACTTGGCTGCCATAGGTACCGCTGAAATCATTCACGCGGCCATGCGCGGCGAGAAGATTACAACCATCTTCATCAATAATGCCATTTACGGCATGACCGGCGGTCAGATGGCTCCCACAACGCTTGTTGGCCAAAAGGCAACCACCGCCCCGTTCGGCCGTCAGAAAGAGCATTACGGAAGCCCCTTAAGAATGTCGGAGATTATAAGCACCATTGAAGGATGCGCATATGCCGCGCGCGTCTGCGTGACCGATATCCCGCAGCTTAACAACGCTAAAAAGGCCATCAAGAAGGCGTTCCAGCTCCAGCAGGACGGTGCGGGCTTCACGTTTGTTGAAGTGCTTGCCTGCTGCCCGACCAACTGGGGAAAGACCCCCGTTGCCGCCGTTGATTGGCTTAAGGAGAACATGATTCCATATTACCCGCTTGGCGTGTATAAGGACATAACCGCGGAGGGAAAATAAAATGACTAATGAAATCATCATATCCGGCTTTGGCGGCCAAGGCGTAATGGCCATTGGTAAAACTCTTTGCGAAGCAGGCATGAAGGAGGAGAAGAACGTTTCTTGGCTCCCCTCTTACGGCCCCGAGATGCGCGGCGGTACGGCTAACTGCTGCGTAGTAATATCCGACGAGCCCATCGTCAGCCCGATAGTTCTTGAGCCGACGGAGCTTATTGCAATGAATTTGCCGTCCCTGCTTAAGTTTGAGCCGAACGTTGTGCCAAACGGCACCGTTTTCGTAAACAGCTCCATAATAACCGATAAGGTACAGCGCAGCGATCTTCGCGCCATATACGTTCCCTGCCTTGAAATAGCGCAGGAGCTCGGCAATCTGAAGGTTGCAAATATGGTCATGCTCGGCGCCTACATAGAAGCCATGAAAAACCTTGGCACCGAAACCATTAGGGAAATGCTTGTCCATATGTTCACCGGCCCCAAGGCAAAGCTTGTTGATCTGAATATTGAAGCATTGAAACGCGGCGCTTCCTGCGTTAAATAACGCAAGCAGCATTCAAGCCGGCGCTTCATTGCGGCGTACATCGAAAAGACTACCCGACACATTTGCGGCATGCGGACACATTTTAATGTATTCGCCTTCGTTCCCCTGCGAAAGCGGGGGATGAAACCGCATAATCTTTCAATGTAAAAATATTAAGGAGAATCTTGCAATGATCGATTTGGAAATCAAGCTCGTCAAAACAACGACACCCAAGCAGAAACCCGCCGATGAAGCCAGCCTCGGCTTCGGCAAGTTCTTTACAGACCACATGTTCATAGCCGAATACACCGTTGGCAAAGGCTGGCATGATGCCCGCATAGTGCCTTACGGCCCGCTGAGCATAGATCCCGCCTCGCCCGTGCTGCACTATGGTCAGGAGATATTTGAAGGATTGAAAGCCTACCGCCGCAAGGACGGCGGCATTCAACTGTTCCGCCCGATGGAAAACGCCCTGCGCATGAACCGCAGCGCGGAACGCATATGTATGCCCCCGCTTGATCCGGAATTTCAGGTTAAGGCTATGAAAATGCTGATACAACTGGAGGAGGACTGGATACCGTCATCCGAAGGCACCTCGCTCTATCTGCGCCCGATGATGATTGCCGACGGCGCGGAGCTTGGCGTACACCCGGCGAAGCATTTTCTCTATGTCATAATCTGCTCGCCCTCCGGCGCTTATTACAAGAACGGAATGCAGCCGCTCCGCATTCATATTGAGGATCATTACGTCCGCGCCGTCAAGGGCGGCATAGGCTCCGCAAAGACCGGAGGAAACTACGCCGCATCCCTTAAAGCTACGTTTGATGCAGCCGAAAAGGGCTTTGATCAGGTACTTTGGCTTGACGGACGCGAAAACAAGTATGTTGAAGAAGTCGGCGCGATGAACATGATGTTCGTAATAGACGGCAAGATTGTAACCGCCCCGCTTGAAGGCAGCATACTTGCCGGAGTTACCCGCAAGAGCATACTTCAGCTTGCGCAGGATAAGGGGTATCAGACCGAGGAGCGCCGCATCAGCGTGCAGGAGCTGTTTGATGCATATGAGCGCGGCGGCTTGACCGAGGCGTTCGGCACAGGTACTGCGGCCGTCATCTCGCCCGTAGGCGAGATGGAATACCGCGGCAAGTCCATGGTGTTCAACGACCGTAAGATAGGCAAGGTATCGCAGGAAATGTACGATACGCTCGTAGGAATCCAGCGCGGCGATTTGCCTGATGACTATGGCTGGACTGTCGAACTATAATTAACTGAACCCGATATAAAAAGCCTGTTTTATTGCGGCTTTTGACCAATGCGTATCGCAGGCGGAGGAACGTTTGATATTAAGCGTAAACCCGTCTGCGGACTCATCGGCTTTAGCATAAGGCGTTGATAATCAAGTTATTCTAAAAATGTACCGGCATTATCCGGATTGGCTTCCG
>CABSAH010000024.1 GCA_902475645.1 uncultured Christensenellaceae bacterium
TGTTTCAACCCCTCAGTCGCCTTGCGGCGACAGCTCCCCGTTCGGGGAGCCTTTTCTTTTGGTTGGGCGAAAAAAGCCCCCGTCGAGGGGGGCTTTTACATACATTATAATATTATCGGACGAAGGGTTCCGCCCCTGCGTCAGATTAGCCGTTGTGCCTGAGTGTGGCCTTGGCTTCAAGCTCCAGCAGCTTTGCGGCGGGATTTTTGACCTTGGCAAGGAATATCATGGCCGCGATTATGTACGGCTTGAAGCTGGCCTGCTTGTAAAGCGGGTCGCGGTAGCGGTCGAACACGCTTGCGGCAACCTCGCCCGCCTCGCAGGATATGCCGGTTATGTCGGCGGGCAAGCAGTGCAGATACAGCGCGCTGCCGTTCTTGGTAAGCTTCATCATCTCCTCGGTGCATTCCCAATCCTTGTGGTTGGCGTTCTGCGCAAGCAGCCGCTTTTCAAGCGCCTTTATGCCATCAAGGTCGCCGTTGCCGTAAAGCTCCGTGCGCTCCTCCATTGCCTTAAACGGCGCCCAGCTCTTGGGATATACTATGTCCGCATCGCGGAAGGCTTCCTTCATGTCGTGGGAAACGGTCAGGCTGCCGCCGGATTGAGCGCTCTGCTTTTTGGCAAGCTCCACAACATCGTCCATAACCTCGTATCCTTCCGGATACGCAAGCGATACCTCCATGCCGAAGCGGCTCATAAGGCCGATTACGCCCTGCGGAACGGAAAGGGGCTTGCCGTAGCTTGGGCTGTATGCCCACGTCATGGCAACCTTTTTGCCCTTCAGATTCTCTATGCCGCCGAATTCGTGAATAAGATGCAGCGTATCCGCCATAACCTGGGTGGGGTGGTCAATGTCGCACTGCAAATTGACAAGCGTTGGCTTCTGCTCAAGCACGCCGTCGCGGTGGCCTGCGGTAACGGCGTCCACAACGTTGTGCATATATGTGTTGCCCTTGCCTATGTACATATCGTCGCGTATGCCTATAACGTCCGCCATGAAGGATATCATGTTGGCTGTTTCGCGCACGGTTTCGCCGTGGGCTATCTGGCTCTTGCCCTCGTCCAAATCCTGCACCTCAAGGCCCAGCAGGTTGCACGCGGATGCGAAGGAGAAGCGGGTGCGGGTGGAATTATCCCTGAAAAGGCTTATGCCAAGGCCGCTGTCGAATATCTTGGAGGATATGTTGTTCTCCCTCAGGTGCCTAAGCGCATCCGCAACGGCGAAAACGCCCTTTATTTCGTCAAAGCTCTTTTCCCATGTAAGGAAAAAGTCGCCCTCGTACATTTTGTCCAGCTTCAGGCTGCTTATAACGTCCGTAAACTGCTTTACGTTGCTCATTTTCGTCTCCTTTATAATGAAATATTACTTTATGTCGTTATCTGTAAGCGTGGCGCGGAACTCCGTTGCGTCCTCGTTCCCCTTGCCCTTATAAAGCCCGGGCACAAGGGCGTATATGGCCGCGCAGTGTACCAAGTCCTCTTTCCATGTAATCTCGTTAGGGGCGTGCGCCTGGCTCTCCGCGCCCGGCCCGAAGCCCACGCAGGGTATGCCGTAGCGCCCCTGTATGCTCACGCCGTTGGTGGAAAATGTCCATTTGTCTATCAGCGGCCTTTCGCGCTTTGCCATGGCGGTTTTGTCGTCGCAGCGCTTTTCGCCGTACAGCGCCCTGTGCGCATCGGCCACGGCCTGAACGTGCGGCGCGGTTTCTTTGTTTATCCATGTCGGGAAATAACATTCGGTTTCGTATATTTCACCCGTCCAGCTCGGGCGGCTGTACATATACATGCTAACCTTTGCGTTGTGCTTTTTGCATGCGGGCAGGGCCTCGATTTCGCGTATGCAGCTATCCCATGTTTCGCCCGCGGTCATGCGGCGGTCAAGCGATACGGAGCAGCTATCCGCCACGGCGCAGCGTGAGGGCGAGGTGAAGAAGATCTGGCTGGTGGTAACGGTGCCGCGGCCAAGGAAGCGCGCGTCCGTGTAATGCTCGGGGTTGAATTCCGGCTCCAGCATCTTTACAAGGCCCTTTATTTCATATTCGTCGGTGCAGCCGTTTTCGTTAAGCTGCTCCACCTCGCGCAGTATTTCGGCCATCTTATATATTGCATTGTCGCCGCGCTCGGGCGCGCTTCCGTGGCAGCTTACGCCCAGCACGTCCACCCGTATCTCCATCCTGCCCCTGTGCCCGCGGTAAACGCCGCCGTCGGTAGGCTCGGTTATAACCACAAATTCGGGCGTTATGCCGTCAATATTATGTATGTATTGCCAGCACATGCCGTCGCAGTCCTCCTCCTGCACGGTTCCTGTAACAAGTATCCTTGTGCCTTCGGGTATAAGGCCAAGGTCTTTCATTAGCTTCGCGCCGTAAACGGAGCTTACTATGCCGCCAAGCTGGTCGCTTGCGCCGCGCCCGCCTATTTCGGTTTCGTTTTCGTAGCCCTCATAGGGGTCAAACCTCCAGTTGCTCATTTCGCCCAAGCCAACCGTGTCTATATGCGCATCGTAGGCTATAAGCCTTTCGCCCTCGCCCATATAGCCCAGCACGTTGCCAAGGCCGTCTATTTCAACCTTGTCGAACCCTACCGCCTTCATCTCCTCGGCAATTCTGCGTATAACGCCTTCCTCGCCCGAGCTTTCGCCGGGAATCCGTATAAGATCCCTTAAAAAGCGGGTCATTTCCCTTTCGTAGCCCTGTGCGGCCTTCTTTACAGCGCAGATGTCCATCCTTTGTCCTTCCTTTCCTTTTTTATTCTCGCGTTACTTTATTCCTTGCTGCCGCTGTCCAAATATGAATACAGCGTATATTTGCTTATGCCGAAATAATTGCTTATCCTGTCCCCGCTTTTGGTTATAAGCAATGCGCCCGCGTCGTTAAGATAGCGTATTGCGCGCACCTTATCGTCCTTATTCATCATTGCAACGGGCTTGCCAACCAGCCGCACGGATTTTTCTATCAGCTCGTCCAGCAGCTCGCTCACGCTTGTGGGTATCTGCGGGGTTTCCCGCTCGTCCTTATCGTCCGCAATGAATGCATCCACCGCGCTTCGCGCCATCATAAACGGCGTCATATCGTAATTTATCGAAAGTATGCCCTCCGGCACTCCGTTTTCATCGTTTATATATACGGTGCTTGATCTAAGCGTTCTTCCGTCGGCCGTCCTTGTGTGGTAGCCCAATTCGTCGTCTATATGCCTGCCCCTGCGCTTTAATGCTTCAAGCACGACAGGGGAGCTGCCGTCCCCAACGCGGCGGCGCGAAACATGCCCGTTTTCAATGGCGGCAATGGTGCGCTCCGGGTCGCCCGTGCTCAAATCATGCACCGCTATTTCGCAATTTCCGCCGAACTGCGCGGCCATGGCCTTTGCTATGCGCTTTACAAGGTCAAGCGTTTTATCGTCCATCGTAATACACCGCCTCCGTTCAAATGCATTATTAGTTTATCATACAATATTGCCGTTGCAAAGGCGATATCAAAATAAATTTTAGTTAATCTAAAAGAAATTTGCTTGTTTTGTTCTTGTCATAGCGCCGCATGGATGATATCATAATAATGTAAGGAAAAATCGATACGGAATGCTGTAAGGGAGTGCTTTGCGCGCGGGCAGAACATTGGGTTTATGCCTTGTTATGCGAGCGCCTTTTTAATATTAAACCCACATATGATTTTAAGGAGGATTTTGGCATGATAATAATCGGAAACGGAAAGCTGATAACCCGCAACGCAAACGACCCATATTATGAAAACGGCGCGGTAGTAACGGAAAACGAGCTTATTAAGGACGTTGGCACAACGGCGGATATGCGCCTGAAATATCCGGACGCGGAATTTGTTGACGCAAGGGGCGGCGTTATAATGCCCGCGTTCATAAACGCGCATACGCATATCTATTCCGCCCTTGCGCGCGGACTAAGCATAGCGGGCTATAACCCCACCAATTTTTACGAGGTGCTGAACGGCATGTGGTGGAAGATAGACCGCAACCTTACCATTGAGGATACGCGCCGCAGCGCATACACCACGATAATAGACAGCATAAAGACCGGCTGCACCACGATATTCGATCATCATGCAAGCTTTTGCCAAATAGAGGGCAGCCTTTTTGCAATAGCGGAGGCGGCAAGGGCGCTGGGCATACGCGCCTGCCTATGCTATGAGGTGAGCGAGCGCGACGGCGAAAGGAAGTGCGACGAATCCATTGAGGAAAACAGGAATTTTATAGACTATTGCGAGCGCGAAAACGACCCCATGCTGAAGGCCATGTTCGGCGGGCACGCGCTGTTCACGATAGGCGACAGGACGTTTGAAAAATGCGTTAAGGCAAACGGCGGGCGCACGGGCTTCCATATCCACGTTTGCGAGGGCATGAACGACGTTTACGATTCCATGAAGAACTACGGCTGCCGCAGCGTGAACCGCCTGCTGTACAACGGCATTTTGGGCGAAAAGACGCTGCTGGGCCACTGCATACACATAAGCCCCGCGGAAATGGACATAATACGCGAAACCGGAACAATGGTTGTGAACAACCCCGAATCGAACATGGGCAATGCCGTGGGCTGCTCCCCCGTGCTGAAGCTTTTTGAAAAGGGCATATTGGTGGGCCTCGGCACGGATGCATATACGTTTGATATGCTTGAAAGCATGAAGGTTGCCCTGACAATTCAGCGGCACAATGCCGGCATGCCAAACGTAGGCTGGAACGAGGTTACATCCATGCTGTTTGCCAACAACGCAAAAATAGCCGCAAAGTATTTCCCAAATGAGCTTGGCGTAATAAAGGCGGGCGCAAGCGCGGACGTTATAGTTATGGACTACAAGCCCTTCACCCCGTTCGGCGCGGATAATATAGACGGGCATATGCTTTTCGGCATGGCGGGCAGGCAGTGCGAAACCACCATGTGCGCGGGCAGGCTGCTTATGAAGGACAGGAAGCTGCTGATTGCCGATGAGGAAGCCGAAAACGCAAAAACGCTTGAGGCTTCGGAAAAGCTTTGGCATAGGCTTAACGGCTGATGCGACCACGAACAGGAGGAACATAAAATGAGCGAAAGAATGAACCCATTATCGTTTGCCAAGCTTATAGAATGGATGCTTTGCGAAAAGGAAGCAAGCGGGGCGGTTTTCGGCGTAAGCTCCCCCTATGTTAAAAGGGACACGGCCGCGCTTATGCTTTTCGGCGAAAAGCTTGAAGCCCCCTTCGGCCCCGCGGCAGGCCCCAATACGCAGCTTGCGGAAAATATAATTGCGGGCTACTATGCGGGCGCGCGGTTCTTTGAGCTTAAAACGGTGCAGAAGATGGACGGCGGGGAGCTTGCCGCCTGCATAAGCCGCCCCTGCATACTTGCCAACGACGAAGGCTATAACTGCGAATGGAGCACGGAGCTTACGGTGCCGCAGGCGTTTGAGGAATACGTTAAGGCATACCTTGCAATAAAGCTTATATCAAAGCTATACGGCCTTGGCGACCCGAACGGATTCCAGTTCAACATGAGCGTGGGATACGACCTTGCGGGCATTAAGACCGAAAAGATAGAGGCTTTTATAGAGGGCATGAAGGACGCCTCAAAAACCCCAATATGGGCCGAATGTATGGCGGAGCTGAACCGCCGCTTCCCCGAGATGGGCGAATACTTTGCCGCAATATCGCCGCGCATAGCAACCGGCGTTACCGTATCCACGCTGCACGGCTGCCCGCCGGATGAGATAGAGGCCATAGCAAGCTACCTTATACGCGAAAAGGGGCTTAACACATTCGTAAAATGCAACCCCACCATACTCGGCTACAATTTCGCGCGCGAGCGGCTGAACAGGCTGGGCTACGATTACATTGCCTTTGACGAGCATCACTTCAACGAGGATCTTCAATATACGGACGCCGTGCCGATGTTCCATAGGCTTATGCGGTTTGCCGGCGATAACGGCGTTGAATTCGGCCTTAAGCTTTCAAACACATTCCCCGTGGACGTTAAGGCGAACGAGCTGCCAAGCGAAGAAATGTATATGTCCGGCCGTGCGCTTTATCCGCTTACGGTGGAAATGGCGGCGCGCTTCAGCCGCGAATTTGAAGGCAAGCTAAGGCTTTCGTTCTCCGGCGGTGCGGACTGCTTCAATATTGTCCCCCTGTTTGAAGCGGGCATATGGCCCATAACCGTTGCAACCACAATATTGAAGCCGGGCGGATATTCCCGCTTTAAGCAGCTTGGCGAGCTGTTCGACGGCGTATCAAAGCGCCCCTATGCGGGCGTAAACGCGGCCAAGGTTGCGGCGCTGAGCGCACAGGCCGAAACGGACGCGCACTACAAAAAGCCCGTTAAGCCCCTGCCGGACAGGAAAAACGGCCTTCCCCTGCCCATTGCGGATTGCTTCACCGCGCCCTGCACGGGCGGCTGCCCGATACATCAGGACGTGAGCGAGTACATAGAGCTTGTTGAAAAGCAAATGTACCCCGAAGCGCTTGAGCTGATACTTGAAAAGAATCCGCTGCCGTTCATAACCGGCACAATATGCGCCCACAGGTGCATGGATAAATGCACGCGCAATTTTTACGATGAAAGCGTGTACATACGCAATATAAAGCTAATAGCCGCGGAGAAGGGCTACGATGCGGTTATGGCGCGCCTTGCGCCCGCCCCCGCGCAGGAGGCCAAGAAAACCGCCATAATAGGCGCGGGTCCCGCGGGCATAGCGGCGGCGTACTTCATAGCGCGCGAGGGCTACCCCGTTACAGTGTTCGAGCGCGAAAACGAGCCGGGCGGCATAGTTAAAAACGTTATACCCGAATTCAGGATAGCCAACGACGCCATTGCAAAGGACGTTGCCCTTGCCGAGCGCATGGGCGCAAGGTTCGTATGCGGAAAGGATGCGCCGAGCCTTTATGAATTGAAGGCGGAGGGCTACGAATACATACTGCTTGCAATGGGCGCACAAAAGCACGGCGCGCTTGACATACGGGGCAACGTTATAAACGTTATAGATTTTCTGTACAGGGCCAAGAACGCGCCCGAAACGCTCTCACCGGGCAAGGCGGTTGCCGTTATAGGCGGCGGCAACACGGCAATGGACGCGGCGCGCGCGGCAAAGCGCATGGGCGTTGAAAGGGTGAGCATTGTTTACAGGCGCACAAGGAAATATATGCCCGCCGATGAGGAGGAGCTTGCCCTTGCAACGGAGGATGGGGTTGAATTTGCCGAGCTTCTTGCGCCCGTTGAGCAGAAGGACGGCATGCTCATATGCAAAAGGATGACGCTTGGCGAAATTGATGAAAGTGGCAGGCGAAGCGTAAGCGAAACGGACGAAACCGTGACCATACCCGCCGATACCGTAATAGCCGCCGTGGGCGAAAGGCCGGATGCCGAAGCATTGGGCGCATACGGCGTTAAGGCGGACGAAAGGGGCCGCGTGCCGTTTGACTGCGGCGCCAACGTATATGCGGCGGGCGACGCGCTGCGCGGGCCGGCAACGGTGGTTGAGGCCATTGCCGATGCAAGGCGCTTTGCGGACGCGGTGATAGGCTTCAACAAGGGCTATATGGTCAACCCCGCCGCGGCGCGGGATTACAGGGAAACGCTTGCGCGCAAGAATAAGCTTATTAAGCGTATGTGCGGCGAAGCGGAAACAAAGCGCTGCCTTGGCTGCTCCGCGGTATGCGAAAGCTGCGTATCCTCCTGCCCCAACCGCGCAAACGCCGCCATAAAGGTCAAGGGCAAGGCGCAGCGGCAGATTGTGCACATAGACGCGCTTTGCAACGAATGTGGCAACTGCGCGGTGTTCTGCCCGTATTCGGGCCGCCCGTATAAGGATAAGCTTACTGTGTTCGCCGATGAAGCAAGCTTTACGGACAGCGAAAACAACGGCTTCCTGCTGACGGATAAGGCCAGCAAAACCGTAAGGCTCAGGCTAAACGGCGAGGTCAGCGAGGTTTGCCTCACCAAGCCCAATCAGCTTGAACGGGACATAGAGGCCATTATACTTACCGTTATAAGCGATTACGGCTATATGCTGTAAATACCCATACCGAAACAGGAGGAGGAGCGGAGCATGAGCTGCTTCCAAGTAAACGGAAATATTGTTAAATGCGAACGCGATATGCCGCTTTTGCGCTATCTGAGGGATGAGCTGCGGCTCACCTCCGTAAAGGACGGGTGCAGCGAGGGCGCGTGCGGCACATGCACGGTTATAATCGACGGCCGCGCGGTTAAGGCCTGCGTGCAGCGCACGGGCAGGCTTGAGGGCAAGCATATAATAACCACGGAAGGGCTTAGCGCATTTGAAAAGGAAGCGTATGTTTACGCCTTCGGCCACGCGGGCGCGGTGCAATGCGGCTTCTGTACGCCGGGCATGGTAATGGCGGCAAAGGCGCTGCTGGATAAAACAAACGACCCGAGCGAGGACGAAATACGCAGGGCGCTGAAGGGCAACATATGCCGCTGCACGGGCTACGTTAAAATAATAGACGCCGTGAAGCTTGCGGCAAGGCTCATGCGGGAAGGCACAATACCCGCGGAGGATGAAGCATGGGCCGTGGGCAGCCGCGTACCCCGCCTTGACGTGCGCGAAAAGGTGCTGGGCTACGGCGAATATACCGACGATATGTATATTGACGGCATGGCATACGCAAGCGCCCTGCGCGCAAAATACCCCCGCGCGCGCATACTTAAAATAGACACGCAAAAAGCAAGGGCGGCCGAGGGCATAATAGCCGTGCTCACCGCCAAGGACATACCCGGGCAGAACAAGGTGGGTCACCTTAAAAAGGATTGGGACACCATGATAGCCGAAGGCGACTGCACGCGGTATTTGGGCGACGCGGTTGCATTGGTGGTAGGCGAAACGGCGGAGGCCGTGGAGGCTGCAAAGGCGCTTATAAGCGTTGATTACGAGGAGCTTACGCCCATACGCAATGCATACGAGGCCATGGCGGAGGGCGCGGAGGAGCTGCACGAGGGCGGCAATCTGCTTGCGCACAAGCACGTTTCCCGCGGTGACGCGGCGGGCGCGATAGCTAAAAGCAAGCATATACTGCACGGCAAATACACAACGCCATTTACCGAGCACGCATTCCTTGAGCCCGAATGCGCCGTGGCTATACCCTTTAACGGGGGCGTTAAGCTATATTCCTCTGACCAAAGCGTATACGATACACAGCACGAAACCGCGCACATGCTTGGCCTGCCGGCGGAAAAGGTATATGTTGAAAACAAGCTTGTCGGCGGCGGCTTCGGCGGCAAGGAGGACGTAAGCGTTCAGCACCATGCTGCGCTTGCGGCATACCTTACAAACCGCCCCGTAAAGGTTAAGCTGACCCGCGCCGAAAGCATACTCGTTCACCCAAAGCGACACCCGATGGATATGGAATTCACGCTCGGCTGCGACGAAAACGGCGTTATTCAGGGCGTGAAGGCAACCGTTATTGCGGATACGGGCGCGTATGCAAGCCTTGGCGGACCTGTGCTGGAGCGCGCCTGCACCCATGCGGCGGGGCCGTACAACTATCAGAATTTTGAAATAGACGGCTATGCGTATTATACGGATAATCCCCCCGCAGGGGCGTTCCGCGGCTTCGGCGTTACGCAGACCTGCTTTGCAATGGAATCCATGCTCAACCGCATGGCGCATAAAATAGGCATAAGCCCGTGGCAGATACGCTATATAAACGCAATCCGCCCGGGGCAGGTATTGCCAAACGGTCAAATTGCGGATGCCTCCACCGGCCTTGTTGAAACGCTTGAAGCCGTGAAGGATGCATACGAGGGCGCAAAATACGCGGGCATAGCCTGCGCCATGAAAAACGCGGGCGTGGGCGTAGGGCTGCCGGATACGGGCAGGGTAAGGCTTAAAATACGCTGCGGCAAAGTGCATATTGAAACCGGAGCAAGCTGCATAGGCCAAGGGCTTGGCACGGTGCTTGTGCAATACGTTACGGATGAATTGAACATTCCGCGCGAGGCGGTGGTATACGGCGGCTCCAACAGCCATTCGCCCGATTCCGGCACAACGTCTGGCTCCCGCCAAACGCTCATAACGGGGGAGGCGGCGTTAAGGGCCTGCCAAGGGCTTAAGGCCGACCTTGCGGAGCATAAGCTAAGCGAGCTTGAGGGCAGGGAGTATTACGGCGAATACTTTGCAAAGACCGACCCCTTGGGCAGCGATAAGCCAAACCCCGTCAGCCACGTTGCCTACGGCTACGCAACGCAGGTTGCAATACTTGATGAGGAAACCGGCCGCGTGAGCGAAATAGTCGCCGCGCACGACGTTGGCAAGGCCGTTAACCCCCTTTCCGTTGAAGGGCAGATAGAGGGCGGCGTGATAATGAGCTGCGGCTTTGCGCTTACGGAGGATTACCCGCTTGAAAACTGCCGCCCAACGGCAAAATACGGCACGTTAGGGCTTTTTCGTGCGGATAACTGCCCGCGTGTAACGTCGCTTATAATAGAAAAGCCGGGCATAGACAAGGCGCGCGGGGCAATAGGCATAGGCGAAATAACATCCATACCCACCGCCGCCGCCATTGCGGAAGCGTACTACGCGCGCGATAATACCGAACGATACGCGCTGCCCCTTTGCGGCACGCCGTATTCAAAGAAATAAACCTTACGGGAGAGAAAAAATGGAACTGAACCGATACATTGACCACACCCTGTTAAAGGCGGACGCCACGCCCGAACAGATAGCCAAGCTTTGCGCGGAGGCGAAGGAATATCGCTTTGCGTCCGTATGCGTAAATTCCTGCTATGTTCCCCTTGCCGAAGCCCTGCTTTGCGGCACGGATACCAAGGTATGCTGCGTTGTGGGCTTCCCGCTGGGCGCCTGCTTAAGCGAAGCGAAGGCCGCGGAAACCCGCCTTGCCGTTCAGGCGGGCGCGGAGGAGGTGGACATGGTTATAAACATAGGCATGGCAAAGGCCGGGGATTGGGACTATGTGCGCAGGGATATTGCCGCCGTGGCAGCCGCCGCGCATCCAAAGGCGATAGTTAAGGTTATAATAGAATGCTGCTTGCTTACGGATGACGAAAAGGTGACGGCCTGCATTATGGCAAAGGAAGCGGGAGCGGACTTTGTAAAGACCAGCACGGGCTTTTCCGCCCACGGGGCGACGGAAGCGGACGTTGCGCTGATGCGCGGTACGGTTGGCGCGGAAATGGGCGTTAAGGCGGCGGGCGGCATACGCACCTATGCGGACGCCGTAAAAATGATAGCCGCGGGCGCGAACCGCCTTGGCGCAAGCGCGGGCATAGCCATAATGAAGGAAGCGGAGAACGCAAAGCGGAGCTGAAATTATCCAAAACTCAAAAAAGTGGCTAAAAGCCACTTTTTTGATATTCCGTTAATTATGCCTTATTCGTGATGGCAGCCGCAGCCGCAGTCATGCTCATGTTCGCCGTCGCACTCGCAGTCGCAATCATCGTCGCAGCAGCATTCGCCGCTCAGGCGCTCCTCAACTATTGCGGTCAGCGCGTCAAACTTGTCCTCATCGGCGGGAACGAATTCCTCCATATCGCCGTTAACAACTATCTTCATGATATATACGTCGTGGCCGCAGTCGCACTCCTCATCCTCGCCATGCGCACATTCCTCGCTCAGGTCCATGAGTACGGCGTACTCGTCGCCTTCATAGTCAAAATAATCGATAACGTCCAATTCAAAGTCGTTACCGTCGTCATCGGTAAAGGTTACAAAATCCCTTTCCATTTCTTCCATCGTTAGCTACCGCCTTTCATTATTTAGGTTAATTGTACAACATAAATCTATTCTGAGCAATACTGTTTACATTATTCATCTTTTGGGTTACGATTAGTACATAATTCATGCGGAGGTACACAATGTTCAAGGCGGTTTGGAGCATAGGCAAGGAAGGATTTGACAAAATAGAGGCCCTTAGGCGCGCATCCGGCGTATGCCCGCAATGCGTAAGCGACGGCACGGATGCATTCGCGGGGCATGTTTACGTTTGCGAGGAAACGGGCGAGCCCATCGCCGCAGGGCGTATGTATCCCGACGGCGACGCGCTTATTATAGACCGCATTGAGGTAACGGCGCAGTATGAGTCCATGCCCTATGCGGAGCTTGTGCTTAGGATGATGCTTTTTAAGGCGCAGGAGCTGCCGCAGAACGATATACGCATAATATGCGACGAAAACCGCTTTGCGCTCGTGCGGCGCTTCGGCTTTGTCCAAACGGGCGATAATACGTTTTCGTGCAGGCGCGACGATATAATTTGGGATAGCGACTGCAAGCATTGAAAAAAGCTGTCGCTTCGCTGTAATATTCGCCCAACAACCGTTGGCGGGCGGCTTTGTATGCTTAAAATATGCCGTCCGCTTTATTTTTTCGCTCCCGGTATCCGTTTATATTCAAGCTTGTATCCCACCATAAGCCCGCCTTTTATGTTATTGCAAAAAACGCCAAAGGCATAAGCTTTTTATAAGTCGGTATTATGTTGACATAATCTGTATTTATGTTATAATCGCACTGGGGAAATATGTTCCCCGGTAAAAAATTTTATTGTATCGGAGGATATCGCGGCAATGGCTATCAAGCTTGGTATCAATGGTTTTGGCAGAATCGGCAGGACTGTACTGCGTATCGCGGCGGAAAGGCCGGAGGAATTCGAAATATGCGGCATCAACCTTCGCAAGGCTGAACCCGAATACATGGTTTATCTTTTGAAGTACGATTCCGTGTTCGGACGCTTCCCCGGCACCGTGGAGCAGACCGAAAACGGAATAAGCATAAACGGCCGCGAGATTGCCGTTTTCAGCAGCAATGACGTGACCGAAATACCTTGGGATAGCTGCGGCGCGGAATATATAGTTGAATCCACGGGCGCGTTCAATACCACGGAGCTTGCATCCGGCCACCTTGCCCACGGCGCAAAGAAGGTTGTGCTCAGCGCCCCCGCAAAGGATAAGGAAACGCCCACCTACGTTATGGGCGTAAACCATTGGGAATACGAAACCAAGTTCAACGTGGTTTCCAACGCAAGCTGCACCACCAACTGCATAGCCCCGCTTACCAAAATAGTTCACGATAACTTCGGCATAGAGCAGGGCCTTATGTCCACAATACACTCCGCAACCTCCAAGCAGAAGCCCGTAGACGCCCGCGCCGGCCGCGACTGGCGCACCGGCAGGAGCGTATTCAACAACATAATCCCCTCCACCACAGGCGCGGCCAAGGCCTGCGCGCTGGTTATGCCCAGCCTTAAGGGCAAGCTGACGGGCATGAGCTTCCGCGTTCCCACAAACGACGTAAGCGTTGTTGACCTTACCGCGCGTCTCAGCCGCCCCACCACATATAAGGAAATATGCGACGCCGTTGAGGAAGCCAGCCGCACCACCATGAAGGGCATAGTCACCTTCACCCGCGACGAGGTTGTTTCCAGCGATATGCGCGGCGAAAGCCACACCTGCATATTCGATGAAAACGCGGGCATAATGCTGGACGAAACATTCGTTAAGCTCATAGCCTGGTACGACAATGAATGGGGTTATAGCTGCAAGGTGCTTGACCTGATTGCATACATGGCTCAGCGCGACGCCGAATAAAAAGGCAAAACGCCATTTCAAGGGAGCGGTTTGACAGCCGCTCCTTTTTGTATGCAAAAAGGGACGCTGCCGCGTCCCCGTTGCTTTTTGCTTATTGCGTTTGCGGGCTTATATCCTGTCCGCCACGCCCGTGCGGGCGTTGAACTCGGTTATAAGCTTATCCAAATCCTTGGCCTGTTCGTGTATGGCCTTCCAGTAATCACGATCGTACCACTGCGCGTTAAGCTCGTCAACCGTTCTGCCCTGCTGCTCAACCCAAGTGTAGTACTTCAAATTGTGTATGCGCTTGCGGTCGGCATAGGTAAGCTCCGCCATATTGTCCGTGCGGATGCCGTGCAGATGCTCGCTGAAGTCGCGCGCGGCGGTAAGCATGGAGTAGCTGCCCTGCTGCTCGTTAAGCTCCCTCACGCGGCTTTCGTACATAACGGCGCTGTCCGTAGCAACGGTAGCCACAACGTCGTCGCCCGTAAGCTCATAATACTTGGCGAACTTTATGCAGCAAAGCACGTTCGCTATGCCGCTTATGCCAAGCAGCGAAAGCTGCTCTATTGTTTCGTCGGGCACATGCACAACCTCTTTCAGGTACTTATGGCCTTCCTCGCTGTTGAACAGCCTGAGCAGGTTCTGGCTGTCCTCATCATCTATATCTATTACCATATCGGTATTGCGCACGTTATGCACCCAAGGCACATGCTTATCGCCAATGCCCTCTATGCGGTGTCCGCCAAAGCCGTTTTCAAGCAGCGTGGGGCATTGCAGCGCCTCGCCCACGGCAAGCTTGGAGTAGGGATACTGCTCCTTCAAATAATCGCCCGCGCTCATTGTGCCAGCGGAGCCGGAGGTGAAGCACGCGCCCGCAAAGCGGCTGATAGGGGTCTTTATCCTTTCGTAGGCTTCCGCTATGGCGTGGCCCGTAACCTGATAGTGCCACAGCACGTTGCCCATTTCCTCAAACTGGTTGAATATTATAACGTCGTCCCTGGTGCGCCTAAGCTCCCAGGTCTTGTCGAATATCTCCTTAACGTTGGATTCGCAGCCCGGCGTAGCAATGACCTCGCCCGCAATTTTGGATAGCCAGTCAAAGCGCTCGCGGCTCATTTCCGCGGGAAGTATGGCTATGGAGTCGCAGCCGAGCAGCTTTGAATTGTATGCGCCGCCGCGGCAGTAGTTGCCCGTTGAGGGCCAAACGGCCTTGTTGAACGTTGGGTCGAACTGGCCGGTAACAAGGCGCGGGGCAAGGCAGCCGAAGCTTGCGCCTACCTTATGGCAGCCGGTGGGGAACCATTTGCCGCACAGCACTATTATGCGCGCATCCACGCCGGTAAGCGAGGAGGGAAGCTCAATAAAGTTCACCCCGCCAAAGCCGCCGCCCTGCATGGTGGGTTCATTGTGCCAGCTTATCCTGAAAAGGTTGAGCGGGTTAACATCCCACAAGCCGACGTTTTTAAGCGCCTTCTTAACGTTTTCGGGTATAAGGGCCGGGTTCTGCATCTGCGCAAAGGTGGGTATCAATATGTTGCGTTCCTTGG
>CABSAH010000025.1 GCA_902475645.1 uncultured Christensenellaceae bacterium
CCAGCAGATAGAACACCAGCGGCAGCAGCTTCATCATTTCCTCCACCACCGGCGCGATCTCCGCCGTGGCGGCAAGGGCGTCCGCCTGACACACCGCCGCAAGGAAGGTGTTGATGTAGGCCGAAAGCAGGCACACCCCCATCCCGGCAATGCAGAACAGGAAAAAGCGGAGCTGCCGCCTGCCCATGCACAGGGCGGCCACCAGCAGCGGAGACACCATGCAGAGGAAGATGTTTTCGATGTAGGTCATGCTTCCACCGCCTTTCTCGTGGCGGGCAGCAGCCCCAGAATGGCAAGGGTCAGCAGCATATCGCACCAGAAGGTGGGGCTGGCCGGAGAGGTGTTGGGCCAGAAGCAGCCCACCGTCCACAGCAGATATTCCGCAAACACAAAGCACAGTACCCCTATGTGGAAATACCGCATATTCCGCGCCGTATCCGTCTGCTCGTTGGCGTAGACCAGCCCCCGAATGGCGCAGAAGGAGAGCCATATCATCATGCCGCACCAGATCAGGTTGGAGAGAATGTCCCCGAAAGCACAGTAGAACGCCAGCAGCGGCACGCCGAACGCAGGCGCGAGCCATGCCCTGCGGCAGCGGAAAGCGCGCTCGTCCTGACTGGTGAGCGTGGCCTGCAAAATGTGCAGGAAAATTACGCTGGCCACCCAGCCGAACTCCGAGACATAAAAGACCCGGGGCGTGGTATCGAACAGCAGCAGATACAGCGTCCAGTAGAGCGCGCCAAGGGCAAAGCAGCCGTAGAAGCACAGCAGCAGGAAGTACGCCTGTCTGCGGCTTTTCCGGTAGGCGATGCCGGAAAGCAGTGCGCCGATGAACGTGACCAGCAGTTGCAGCAGGTTCTCAATCAGCTCCATGAATCCCCTCGCTTTCTTTGTTCTGATCGTCCTCACGGTTCATCTGCCGCAGCCGGAAGCACAAAACGGTCACGCACACGCCGAGTAAAAACGCCAGCAGCCCGATGACGATGTATCCCAAGGCAGCGCCGCCGCCATACATGCTGGCCGCCGTTTCAAAGCCGGAATAATTGCCTGTCTGGATGCTTGCGGCAATACCGGGCATGGCAAGGCAAACGCCCACCAGCAGTGCAAGGCACGCCGCCACAGCGGAAGCCATGGTAATTGCATTGCGCCGCAGCCGCTTCTCCCGCTCAATTTTGGCAATGCGCCGCTTTGTCTCCGCGACACGTTCCTCATGACTCCGCATGTGTGATTCCCTCCCGTTCCAGCAGCCGTCGCAGGCTCTCTTTTCCGCGATACACCATGTTGGTGATCTGCTTCACCGTTTTTCCCGTGACCTCCGCCGCCTGCGCGTAGCTCATATCCTCAAAATAGGTGAGATATAAAACCTCCCGATAGTCCGGGTTCATCTCATCCATGCAGAAATGCAGAACGCGGTTTCGCTCCTCAGTCTGTATAACCTCCTCCGCCAGCAGCCGTCCGTCCGGCTCGTCTGCAAGCGCGTCGAGGCTGAACAGGGGCTTGCGCTTGCTCTTATGGCGCAGCGCCATGTGCCGCGCCGCCTTATAGAGATATGCCTTGAAGCCGCCGTCCCTAATCCTCGGCTTTTTGGTGAACAGATAGGCAAATGCGTCAAGCATCAGCTCCTCGGCCTCGTGAATATCGTGCAGATAGCCGTTGATATACAGTGTCAGCGGGTCGCCGTATTTCTCCATCAGGGCGCTAAGCCCGGCGTCGTCGCCGTCCAAATACAGGCGATATAAGGTTTCGTCGCACGCCATACCGTTCACCTCCTTTTTTGCGCCGGCGGGCTGCCGTTCGGCTCCGCGCGCACGGCAAATATCTTATTATCATTATATATATGAATACCCAAGGATGGCAAGATAAAGGTAAATAATTCATAGTTAGGTGATGGATTTTAGGCGGCATTTACTGTATTATAATAGCAGCGGCGGCTATGATAGGCAGAATACGCAAAATGCCATTGCCGTATTGCCTGCCGATAAGCCCCGAAAAATGCGCGGGCACATTCCATGCTCCCGCAATAACCGTTATGAAAATGAAAGGCCAATGAACATGAAGCACACAACGCTTTGCTATATTGAAAAGGACGGCAAATACCTTATGCTGCACCGCGTAAAGAAGCAGCACGACGTGAACCGCGACAAATGGATAGGCATAGGCGGGCATATTGAGCCGAACGAAACGGCGGATGAATGCATACTGCGCGAAGCCAGGGAGGAAACCGGCCTTACGCTGACAAGCTTTATAAAATGCGGGGAGATACTGTTCGACAGCGCCCCGTGGCCGGAGGAAATGATGCATCTTTATTATGCGGACGGCTTCACCGGAGAGCTGACGGATTGCAACGAAGGGGAGCTTGTTTGGCTGGACAAGGCAAGGCTGAAGGAGCTGCCCGCATGGGAGGGCGACTTTATATTCCTTGAGCTTATGGAGCGCCGCGCGCCGTACTTTGAAATGGAGCTGCATTACAACGGCGAAAAGCTTGACCGCGCAATATTGAACGGCGCCCCCTTGCCCCTGCCGAACTGGCGGGATGCGATAGACGCCCTGTATTGACGGCAGTAATTGAACGCTGAGGATATTCCATGCTTGATATAATAAGGCTTTATGATTCAAAAACAAAAAAGGCCGTTGCGCGGGGCATACTGGAAGCCCTTCCGGAATGGTTCGGCATTGCGGAGGCGCGCGAGGAATACATTGCGCAAAGCGCCGCCGAGCCATTTTGGTGCGCCTATGACGGCGATAAGCCGATAGGCTTCCTTTATATACACCAAACGGGCGACGCAACGCTTGAGCTTTACGCAATGGGCGTTTTGAAGGAATACCACCGCCTGGGCGCAGGCAAGGCATTATTCGCCGCGGCATATGAATATGCGCGCGCAAACGGCTATTGCTTTATTCAGGTAAAAACGGTGCAAATGGGCAAATACGCGGACTACGACAAAACAAATCTTTTCTACAAGTCGCTCGGGTTCAGGGAGTTTGAGCTGTTCCCAACGCTTTGGGACGAGCATAACCCGTGCCAAATCTATGTTATGGCGGTAAAATAAAGGGCACACTTCGGGCAGATGTTCATAAAACCGTATTATCAAGCATCGGATAGCCGATAACCGGACGGAATGGGCACGGCCGATGAACGCTTGCAAGGCACGGGCAGAGGAAATTGTGAAAGCGGAATTGATTTATGACTGAGTAAAGAAAGTCCGAGCGCAAAGCCGTTCGGGCTTTTTCATATCTCATAAAATCCGCGGTAGAATCGTTCGTAGAGTTTATGTTATAATTCTAATGTCTGAACAGGACAATAAATCGGAATTTGCGGAGAAATCGTATGGACATAATCATAAAAAGAATGGAAACAGACGAAGAAATCAAAGGAAAAGCATTTGTTCATTGGAAAGCTTGGCATGAGGCTTATCCTGACCTCGTTAGTCAGGAATACCTCGATAAACTAACTTATGAGAAATGCGAAAGCATGGCGTTCAGTTGGCGAGATAATTTGCTTGTTGCAATGGACAGAAATACAGTAATTGGGTTTGTTGGTTATGGAGATCGCGGAGAAGAATCACCTAATGCCGGAGAAATATTTGCATTATACATTCTGTCGGAATACTATGGGACAGGTGTGGGACTGAAACTGATGCAAGCGGGCTTGAAGGAGTTGTCTGCTTATCCAGAAGTGTATCTATGGGTTTTGAAAGGCAACAAGCGCGCTATACGGTTTTATGAAAAATGTGGTTTCGTCGCTACTGGTGAAGAAGTGGTAAGCTCAAAAATCAATGCAACAGAAATCAAAATGAAATTAACTCGATAAATTCCAGTTTACCAAACCGATTAAGCACCTTTAGAAACCAAAGAATACGCACTACTTCCCTATCGGGAGTAGTGCATTTGCATAGCTTCATTCCCGCCCCCAAGCTCACCCAAGCGCAATAGAATAAAAACCTCGGCGGGAAATCTCCTGCTGAGGCTTTTTTGCGGTACGTCCGTATTTATCATGTTCTTGATTTAAGATACGCTTCCAGCTTTTTCTTTATGCGCTGCAATGCATTATCCACCGTTTTGGGCCTGCGTCCGAGCGCGGCGGCAATCTCCTGATAGCTGTGCCCTTCAAGGAAAAGCTCCAGCACGTTCTTTTCAAGCGGCGTAAGCATGGTATCCAGCATATTTGTCATATCCGTCATGCTTTCGCGGCTTATTATAAGCTCCTCCGGATTATCCGCGCGCGCGGCGGGCATTGTGTCTATCAATGTGCGCTCGTTTTCCTCGTCCGCGGCTTTATAGAAGGATATGTATGTGTTCAGCGGAACGTGCTTTTTGCGCGTCGCCTGCTTTATTGCGGTTATAATCTGGCGCACTATGCACATTTCCGCAAATGAGCGGAAGCACATATCATGCCCCGGCTCATAATCGCGCACGGCTTTATAAAGGCCTATCATCCCCTCCTGAAGCAAATCCTCTTTATCCGCCCCAATAAGGAAGTAAGGCCGCGCCTTCATGCGCACAAGGTTCTTGTGCCGTTCGCACAGCGCCTCCTCCGCCCATGCTTCGCCGCTGCGCGAAAGCTCAACCAATTCTTCGTCGCTCAGCTCTTGTGCGCGCTGCGCTGCCGTGCTATCGTCAATCCGTTCCACTATGCCCTGTCCTTCTATCAGTTCTTGTTTATTCCGTCCTGCCTGCGCTTTTCAAACATAAGCACCGCGGCCGCAACGGCGGCGTTAAGCGAATCTATTTGGCCGAACATGGGTATGGATACAAGAAAATCGCACTTTTCCTTAACCAGCCTGCCCATGCCGTCGCCCTCGCTGCCTATCACCAGCGCAAGCGCGCCCTCCATGCGGGCGGAGGTCATTGCCGTGCCGCCCATATCCGCGCCGGCTATCCACAGCCCTTCGTCCTTCAGCCGCGCTATGGCGTTTGCAATGTTTGCAACGCGGGCAATGTGCGCGTATTCAACCGCGCCCGCGCTTGCCTTGCAGGCCGCCGCGGTAACGCTTACCGCACGGCGGCGCGGAATTATTATGCCGTGCGCGCCCGCGCATACTGCGCTCCTTATTATGGAGCCGAGATTATGCGGGTCCTCTATCCCGTCCAATATTATTATGAACGGCTTTTCGCCCTTTTCCTTGGCAAAGTTCAATATGTCCGCTATTTCGCAGTATTCAACGCCCGGCACCTTTGCCACTATGCCCTGATGGTTGCCGGTTTTCTGCCCGTGTCCGAAGGGCATACAAAGCTCGTCCAGCTTTTCGCGCGCAACGCTGTCCACGCGGATATTATTATCCCGCGCAAGGTTTATAATCTCCCTGAGCGAACCGTCCGTTTCCTTGGTCACAAGTATTTTGTCTATGCTCCTGCCGCTGCGCACAGCCTCGCGCACGGCGTTGCGGCCCATTATAAGGTAGGGCAGCTCGTCCTGCTCCTCGTTAGCCGGCTGCGCATTCTCCGCCTGCCTGTCGCGCGTCTTGTATGCGGTTTCCTCGCGCCTTGCCTTAAAGCCGTCCTCCTTCTTTGCGCGGTCGTAGCGGCCTTCGGCATTATCCCGCTTTTTGTAATACGGCTTCTGCTCCGCGTCCCTTTGTTCGCCGCGGCGGGCATAGGGCTTGCCGCCGTTGTTGTATCCGCCCTCCGCGCGCTTTCCGCCGCGTTCCTGGCGGCTGGAATAGGTTACGGGCACACCGTCGCGGAACACCACCTCGTTCACGCTGCGCTGCTCATTGCGGCGGTAATTGCGGCTGTTATGATACTGGGCCATGTTTTATTTCTCCTTAGCTATTTATCTTGTTATTCGTTATATGCAGTTTTCGCGTGCAAAGCGCGATATTTCATCGTCGCCTGCGCCCGCTGCTGCCAATTCCTTGAGCGCTTCAAGCCTTTTGCGCACCTCGTCGGCCTTGCCGCAGCTCATCTTACCCTCGGGGCACGCACCCAATGCGCAGGACGGCCCGCTTATGCCGAAAAGCGACGGCGCTTCGCGTATGCACATGCCAAGCATAGACCACGCCAGCGCGCGTATCTCCCACTGGGCGCGATTGCAGCACCTAAGCGAAAAGAAGTGCATCAGCTCGCGCGCGTTCATTGTGAACACCATTCGCGTTTCCGCGGCGTTTGGCAGCATAAAGCGCGCATCCTCCGCAGGTATGCCAAGCGACAGCCAATGCTGATAAAACGCTTCGCATTGCTCGATTTGGGCAATGTATTCAAGCTCCGCCTTATCGCCCAATGCCCTTATGCTCGGCGGAACAACATAATCAAGCGCGTCCTTTTTAACATAGCGCTGCGACTGCACGGAAAAGCTTGCTATGCGGTGGCGCGTTATCTGCGCAAGCAGCGCGCGGCTGACCCCCTGCGCCGCAAACGTGAAAGACGCATGCTCTATCGGGGAAAGATGCCCAAGCGATATAAGCTTTTTTACAAAGCTTTCGCTTTTGCCCCGCACATCGTCCTTCAGCGAAAGAATGTCGCTGTCGCTGTAACAAAGCCTGCCCGCAAGGGCTATTGCCGTTTCGGGCTCGGGCGTATGGCAAAGCAGAAGCGCCTGCATATTTCTTTGCGGCATAGGTGTTATCCTCCCTATCAGTATTTATTCAAGTATAAGCTTCATCAGCTCCGTAAGCCTTTCATCGCGCCCGTTAAGGTATAAATACCCTATCAGCGCTTCAAGCCCCGTTGCCGTGCGGTAGTCCGCTATTGTTGCGTTTTTTGCCACCGTGCCAAGGTGGGAATTGCGCCCGCGCCTGTATATGCCCATTTCTTCATCATCAAGCAGCGGTTCTATTTTACGGAAGCTCTCCGCCTGTCCCTTTGCGCATACGCGCTTTGCGCTCATCAGGTGCAGCTCATGCACCTTGGCATCCGCCTGCGTTACCAGCAGCGTGCGCACATACAGGTCAAAGACCGTGTCCCCAATAAAGGCAAGGCTCAGCGCGGGAAGCTGCGCCGCCTTCTGCTCCCGCTCGCCCGCGGGCAGGGCGCGGCGTATTGCGTCAACCATTGCGTTGACTTGTTCAAATGCATTCTCCATCGATTATATTATAAATGTATACAGCCGTTAAATCAAGAATAAAGCGGGCCTTATGCTGCCGCAAAACCCGCCTGTACATGCTTTTTATTCCTCAGGTGTAACGTCCTGATAGAATACCTCTATCATCGTATCGAATATGGAGCGGCTGTCCAGCGTCAGCTCAACGTGGTTATCCTTGCCCACTACCGATTCGCCGCTAAGCTTATATATATCGCCCGAAAAGGACATGCCCGCCGCCTCCGTGGCAAGGTATGTAAGCTCGCCCACGTCAAGGTCGCTCAGTATATACTTGCTAAGCGATGAATATATATTCAGCACGCTCGTCGGGCTTTCGGCTATCTTTTGCCGCGCGGCCTGTATCATGGCAAGCATATATTGCTTCTGCCGCGCCATGCGGTCAGCGTTGCCGTCCGCCGTATGCCTGCGGCTGCGTATATACGCGGCGGCCTGCTTGCCGTTAAGCGTTACCTCCGCGCCCTCCTTCATGCTCCTGCACCCCGGCAAATCGGTAAACGGATAATCGCCCAGCACCGTTACGGTTATGCCGCCCAGCGCATCGTTCAAATCCGCCACGCCGCCCATGTAGAACGCCGCATAGCCGTCTATCTCCAGCCCGTAGAACAGCGCGGACACAGCCTCGCGGCAAAGCTTGCAGCTTTCCTCAAGCCCGTCCCCATATGAATATGAAAGGGCTATCTGCGCGCGTCCCACGCCCGCCGCGTTGCCTTCCTTGTCCAGTATCGACATGTTGCACATAGTATCGCGGTTAACGGCTATGAACGACATTTTATCGTTCACCGTATCAAGCGAAGCCAGTATAATAACATCCGCCTGATTATCGTTGCCGTATTTAAGCGGCTTTTTCGGCTTTTTATCCGAATCGACGCCTATGAACAGCAAATTTATAAGCCCGTCCTTGTATTTATAATACCGTCCGCCGCTCGTTATATCATACTCTATTGGTATGCTCGGCGTGGGCGCTGCGGCAGGCTCGGCCTCCTGTTCGCCTTCTACGGGCTCGGTAAGGGCGGGTACTTCAACCAATGCTGGCGCCTTGGTTTCCTTTCTGCTAAGCGATGCGCGCCCGCTGAACCATATTATCATTGCCGCGCATACAAGCGCCGCCGTAAGCGCCGCAAGTATTATGAATATAAGAAGTATTGGGTTTATACGCCTGCGTTTTTTTGATTTTTCCATATTCGTCACTCCGCCGTGTCGTAAGAGGGTGAATACTGCGCGGTAAGCTTGGCCTGCACAAGATACCGCTGCATACGGTTCTGCTTATAGCACGTTGAAAGCGTAAGCACCTTATCTCCGAACACGGGGAACATTTCGCGGTCGTAATTGGTATTTACGCCGTCGCTCAGCTTTTCAAAAAATCCGTTGAACACGTCCTCGTCCGTAAAATCGTTGCATAGCAGCAAATGCTTGCTGCTGTACGGATAAGCGGCAAACACGGTGTATTCATATATTGCGTCACTAAGATAGATGTACACGGTTCTGTGCTCTTCAAAATACGCAGGGTCGGCAAAATCGTTAAGTGCCGCAAACATAGTGCCGTTTTTGCGGTTGTGGCCGTAAAGCACGGTTACGGGGTCCGAAAAATCGCGCTTGTTATACCGCTGCGAAAAAATGCTGCCGCCCGAATAGTAGCCGCCGTCCACGGCATGGTCGGAATAGAATTCGTCCTTATCCTCGCTTTGCACCACGGCGTAATTGATTATGCTGCCGGGCATATCTATCCATGCATATATGTCCGGATTCAGCTCCGTAAGCGCGTCAAAATCGATTGCGCGGAATTCCTTGTGCGGCTCCTCCTGCGGCTCGTTCTCAGCCCCGTCCGGCTGCGCTTCATTATCCGGCGCGGGCGTTGAAACGGGTTCTTCGGCGTCCGGCTTAGGCACGGCAACCGCCGTGCGCGATGCAATATCATTGGCTAACCTGTCATTAAGGCTGTCCCCGCGCAAATATTGCGCAATGTAAAGTATGCAGCATACGCAAACAGCCGCCATTACGGCGGACACGATGCCAAGTATTATCTTCACGGATTTTTTCATTTAATTCTGTTCTCCCGCTCCGTAGCACAGTCAAGGTAAAAAAATGCCCCATAAACCTTGCATTTATGAGGCTCTGTTTCGATTGTGATACGAACTTTTGTCTTAGGCGTTGGCCTTTTTGCCTACATACAGTGCAACGCCGCCGCAAAGCACGGCCAGCAGCACTACGCTCTCAATACCGAAATCATATCCGGTCTGCGGAGAGTTAGGATCGCTGGAAACATTGGTATTGCCGTGTTCGGGGCTGGTCACGCCGGTTGCAAGCGCAACGGAAGCGAGACTGAGCACCAGTGCAAGCGCCAGCACAACTGCAAAGATTTTTTTCATAACAATCCCCTCCTGATAAAGGTTTCCTTATGGATAGATATAGTATATCTCAACTCAAGCTAAATTGCAAGCTGTTTTTTGGCCAAAAATCAATAATCCATCGTTAATTTTTCGGCCGTATGCGCGTCTATCTCCTCAACCGCCCCTCCATGCACCCTGTATACCCGGCTGCACAGGCCAAGCACGCTCGGCCTATGGGTGGTGACTATGCAGGTTTTGTTCGGATGCGCAAGCATTATTGACCTAAGCACCTGCCGCTCCGTAGCCACGTCCAGCGCGGATGTGGCCTCGTCAAGCAGCATTACGGGCGCGTCCCTCAGCACCGCGCGCGCTATGGCTATGCGCTGTGCCTGCCCTTCGGAAAGCCCGTGCCCGTGTTCGCCCACGGATGAATCAATGCCGTTTTCCATTCGGCTTACAAATTCCCATGCGCACGCCGTTTTAAGCGCCGCTTCTATTTCGTCGTTTCCCGCCTGCGGCTTGACCATGCGCAGATTATCCGCAATAGTGCCGGAAATAAGCGTGTTCCCCTGCGGCACATACGAGAAAAAGCCCCTTAGCGCGGCATTCGTTTCCTGCGCCGCGCCGTATGCGTCGCAAAGCTCTGCCCTGCCCTGCTTTGGGCGTATCAAGGCAAGTATCATGCGCACCATTGTGGTCTTTCCCCCGCCGGATGGGCCTATCAGCGCCACTATCTCGCCCGGGGCCGCCGCAAAGCTTACGCCGTTGAGCACGGCTTCGTTAGCCTTATACGCAAACGAAACGTTTTCAAGCCGCACCGTAAGGCCGCGTTCGGCATTGAGCGTATCCTCGCCCGCGCCGCACTCCTCCGGCGGTATAGCCATAAGCTCCCGTATCCTTGTTGCGGATACGGATGCATTGAGGAACACCGGCACGGTTTTTACAAGCGAATTGAACGCAGAGGAAAGCCTTGCCCCCTGCGAAAGGAACAGCGTCATCGTGCCGTACAATATCTTTCCGTTCCACAGCAGATACAGGCAATAGCAAAACGCCGCCATCTGCACGGCCGAGCCTATCAGCGAAAGCGCGGCCTCCGTTTTTATGCTGAACAGATTGTAATCAAGGCTCACTTTTTTATATTCGCCCTGCATTTCCCTAAGCTTGCCGCTCTGCCTGCCTGTTATGCCGAAGCTTTTCACGGCGTCGAGATTATTGAATGTTTCCGTTTCAAACGCCATAAGGCCGCTGTTAAGCTCCCGCACCTTTTGGCCGAATTTGCGCATACGGGAAATGAGCCTTCTTGCGCTGAATATCAAAAACGGCGCGCTCGAAAGAGCGATCACGGCCATTACGGCGTCGTAATACAATATTGACAGCAGCGTTATTGTGAACGTATAGGCAGATATTATCAAATCCGGCAGCCAGCTTATGGCGTTGCCTGCAACGGTATGCGCATCGCCGTTCAGGCGGTTTAGCAAGTCCCCGCCCTGATAGCCGTTAAGCGTGCTCCAGTCCGCGCATATCACCTTATCGAATATTTCCGCCTGAATATCGTTATTCACCCTTATTGAAACCTTGGCCGATATTCTTGAAACGGTGCTTTTGAGCGCAACGCTTATTACGGAGGACGCTATCATTACCGCTATAACGAACCACAGCCGCGCCCTGTCATGCCCGGTTATTATATCTATTGTGTATTTGCTCGCAACCGCGGAAACAAGCGCAAACGATGCGCTCAGCACGCCAAGCAGCGTATATACTATAACCGCAGCACGGTACCGCCGCGTATACGCCGCTATCCATTTCCAGTCGTCTATTATGTCCTTAAACGTGCCGTCCTTCACGCGGCCAAACAATTCGCCAAGCGCCTCGGACCCAAGCACCCTTCGTTTGGGCTTTGTCTGCTCCATTGCCCCGCCTTTCCTTCGCCCTGTTTCAATGCATTAGGCTCCGCCGCAGGTATCCTCCGTTTCCTCGGCTTCGTTCGCCTTATGCGCGGCTTCGCGTTCATCCTCGCGGTGGCGGTAGCCGTAGCCGCCGTAGCCGTAACCGCCGTAGCCGTAGCCATATCCATAGCCGTAGCCGTAACCGTAGCCGCCTGTCATGCGCGTTTCCGCGCCGTTTAGCACGCAGCCTATCACGTTTGTTCCGCTTTCCGAAAGGAACTGCATACTATCCAATATCTGCGATGTTTTCACCCCGCCCGCGCCTATTACGTACAGCGCGCCGTCCACCGCGCTTGCAATGTTTACGCTGTCCGCAAGCAAGCCGCACGGCGGCGTATCGACTATTATATAATCCGCACGTGTGCGCAATATATCTATAAGGCTCTTCAGCCAGCGTGCGCTTATGGGGCGCGTGCTCCTTCGCGGCGCATCGCCCGCAAGCAGCTTAAGCGTGCTGCCCTCAACGTCGCTCAGGCATTCGCCTATGCTTTTTACCTTGCGCTCCCTAAGCTCCACCAGCCCGTTGGACGGCGTGGTTATGCCAAGTGCCTTTTTAACGCTGGGCCGCCTTAAGTCCATATCAACCAATACTACCCGCGCGCCGTTTTTGCTCAGCGCCAGCGCAAGGTTTACGGAAACGGTGGTTTTGCCTTCGCCCGGCATTGTGCTCGTTACCAATATTGCGTGGCATTTGTCGCCTTCAAGCCGCCTTAAAAGCTTTATCCTAAGGCTGCGTATGCTTTCCCTAAACGAATCCGGAACGTGCTTATTCATTATGGACAGCGTGTTCACGTTATGCTGCCTGCGCTTTTTGAACGTTACCTTGGGCAGCACCGCAAGGCATGTTTGATTCAGCTTTATGCGAATATCGTCCGGCTCGCGCACGGTGCTCCGTACAGCCGCGCATATTATCAATATCACAAGCCCTATGACCCCGCCTATCACCGCGCCCTTTGTAACCGCTTTAACGGGATCGAAGCCGTTATACGGCACTAAAGGCTCCACCGGATCCGTTAAAAGGTTCATCATGGTGCTGCCTATAACGTAATCCGCAACCTCCGGATACACCTTTATAACCGCCTCGAGTATAGCCTTTGCGTCGCGCGGGCTGCTGCTTGTTACGCGCATTGTGAAAAGGTTTGTGTTATCCACCGT
The DNA here is from genome assembly GCA_902475645.1 of uncultured Christensenellaceae bacterium. Classification (GTDB taxonomy): domain Bacteria; phylum Bacillota; class Clostridia; order Christensenellales; family CAG-138; genus Phil1. Next base: position 12,468 of record CABSAH010000025.1, read on the forward strand.
TTCGGCCGTTATGGAGCCGTTTATCCATTCCACCCCAAGCTCCTTTTTAAGCTTTGAATACATAAGGTCGGACTGTATAAGATACGGGAAGGTTTTGCCAAGCTGCTCCGCCGTGGCCTTGTTATAATAGCTGTATCCGCTGCTCTGCTCCGTGTTGCCCGATGCCGAAACCTGAATGGTAAACGTGACCTCGCATGCATACATGGGGGTATAGCCGAAATACCCCTTGGCAAACCACAGCGCGCCCAGCACCGCCGCAAGCACTATCGGTACCCAAAGCAGCCTTTTAAGCACCGGCAGAAACTCCTGCCAAAGCCGCGATATATCTATTGCATCTTCATCCGGACGGTCGATTTTATTCTCTTCCATTGGCTTCCTCCGTATGCCTGCGGCCGCCGCCGCCCTTTGCGTTCCTATCGCCATAGCCGTAGCCATAGCCGCCGTAGCCGCGTCCGTAGCCGTAGCCATAGCCGTAACCGTATCCGTAGCCGTAGCCCGCATTGCCGCCCATTATAGGCGTTACGCGCACATCGTTAAACACGCAGCCCAAAAGCTGCGCCCTGCTTTGGTTAAGCATATCCACGGCATCGTTTATCCTGCCGGTGCTCACGCAGTCCTGCCTAACCACAAGCAGCGAAAAATCCGCTATATCCGCCAGCATTTCCGCATCGGAAAACATTGCCATGGGCGGTGAATCGATTATTATATAATCCGTTGCGGCGCTCATCTCCGCCATAATGCGGCACATTGCAGCGGAGGATATAAGCTCCGCCGCGTCCTTCTGAACGGCGGACGAGAACAGCACGTTAATGCCGTATTTTTCCATATATTCCGTTTGAAAGGGGCATTTGCCGCGTATCATGTCCGCAAGCTCGGCCTTAACGTTGGCGCTAAGCAGCTTATACTGCGCCGGCTTATGCATATCCGCATCTATCAGCAGCACCGTGCCGCCCTTTTGCGCCAGCGCTATTGCAAGGTTTGCGGCAACGGTCGATTTACCCTCGTTTTCCGCAACGCTTGTAACGAGTATAACGTTTTTCCCTTCCCGCCTTACGGCATGGGACACGCGGGAGGCAAGCTTTGCCACCTCCTCGCTGAAGCTGAAGCTTGCGGTGGCGTTGGTTATAAGCAGGCCCTTCGTGGTCTTTTTAAGCCTTGTGCGCAGCGTTTTGTTCTTCGTTTCGTGGTGAATGGTGCAATATAGCTTAGCGTCTATTTTATGCCTTGCGGCGGATGTTGTCTGCACCCTGTCCGCAAACAGTATCGATGCTATGATCGCTATCGCCATTGCCGCCGCGCCTATTGCAAACGCGCGCTCTATCTCCTTGCGTAGCTGAAGCGGATTTGACGGGGCTTTAGGCACGGAGGGCGGGTCAAGCTCCCTTAACGAAACGTTTTGGAACACATAGTCCGACACCACCGAATAATTATCCAGCAGGAATCTAAGCGTTCTGAATGCGTCGGTAGGATTATCCGCCGTTACGCGCATTGTCATAAGATTGGTCTGCGGCACAACGGACGCTTCAAGCTTGCCGTTTAGCTTTTCAACGCCCAGCTTTTCCTTTGAAATGGCCGAAAACATGGTGCTGTCAAAAAGCTTTGTGAATGTGCCCGCCATTTCCGACGTGCTTGAAAGGTTTGAAAAAACGGCTGTATAGCTTGCGTTTTTCATGCCCACGGCCACGGTGGTGCCTGCGGTATACTGCGGCTTATAGAACACCTGAAGGTACGCCACAGTAAGCATGGCCGCAATAAGCCCTGCGGCTATTATGGTGGGTATTTCCTTAACTATGCGGCGGATGATGCAGACAAGGCTGTAATCCGTCCACCGGCTTGATGCATATTCTTCCATAGCTGCCCTCCCGCTTATTCCACAACAACATACAGCACCACGCTGCCGTGCACGCCCGCTTCGCTGCGGCAGGAATATGTGATGCGGTTCACGCCCTCTTTAAGGCGCGATTTATCGGCATATACGGCGCTCTTCTCGGCGCCCGTAACTTCCCTAACGTATTTCATGGGCTTAAAGGACTTGGCCTCCTCCTGCGTCATATACACAAGGTATTTATCCAGCATTATTATAGGCTCCTTATCAACAGCGGCCTTTATTTCAACCTCCAGCGTAAGCGAAACATGGTCGCCAAGGCTATTGGTGACCTCAAACGTGACCGGATAAATCCCCGCATAATATGGGGAAAGATTATTTGTGTTTATCCTTATGCGCTCGTTTATGCTGCCGTCTATAACGTCGTAGGCCGTCAATCTGTCGCGCACCTGTATGCTGCCCGTGGGCGCATAGCGCAGCTCCTTACTAAGCGAAAAGCGCGGCGGCACATAATCGGTATATACTATGGTTCGCGTGCGCGTAACAACGTGG
>CABSAH010000026.1 GCA_902475645.1 uncultured Christensenellaceae bacterium
ACAAACCAAAAGGCTCCCTCGCTGAGGGAGCTGGCAAACCGAAGGTTTGACTGAGGGAGTCCAAAAGGCTCCACCGCTTGCGGGGGAGCTGGCACGGCGCAAGCCGTGACTGAGGGGGAATAATTAGTAGTACTTTGCGGCTCCGAACCGCACCCCTTTCGACCGTTCGCTAACGCTCACGGCCACTTTCCCCGTAAACGGGGACAGCTTTTGGGGAACGGAGTTTGCACAACACCAAAAGGCTCCCTCACTGAGGGAGTCCTTTCAACTGAGGGGTTGACGATACTAATCAAAGCCCCGTTCCCCCCTCCGTCATTTCACTCCTGCTCATCCCCCCATTTGTAATCCCTTCGCAAAAATGGTAATATAATATCAGCTATTTATATTGAGAGGTCATATGCGCAATTTTTGCATTGCTCCGCGGCTTAGGGAGCTGGCGGGGATATTTTCGGAAAACGGGGCGCGGCTGTATGCCGTGGGCGGCATGGTGCGCAACAGCCTGCTGGGGTATCCCGTGAACGATATCGACATTTGCAGCGCCATCAGGATTGAGGACGTTGAAAAAATGCTTGGGGCGCGGGGCGTGGAGTGCCGCAAAAAGGGCGCGGCGTTCGGCACGCTCGATATCGTTATGGGCGGGGAACGCTTTGAATACGCCGCGTTCAGGAAGGAGCGGTACGACGGCACGGGCAGCCATAGGCCAAGCGAGGTCAGCTTTATTGCAACGCTTGAGGAGGATGCATTCAGGCGGGATTTTACCGTTAACGCCGTTTACCTTGATTTATTGACGGGCGAGGTGATAGACCCGACGGGCGGCATTGCGGACATGGAGCGGCGCATAATGCGCGCAACAAGTCCCGACCCCGCGCTTATAATGCGCGACGATGGGGTAAGGATACTGCGACTGTGCCGCTTTGCGGGGCAGCTTGGGTTCGATGCGGATGAAAATACGCTTGCCGCCGCATATGCAAGCCGCGAAGGGCTTAGGGACATTTCGCCGGAGCGGATATATGCCGAAATGTGCAAGCTGCTGATGGCGGATACGGCATACGGCGCGGGGCGCGAAGCGCTCATAAACGCGCTGCATCTGCTTCACGGGAGCGGGGCAATAGAGGTGCTGCTGCCGGAGCTTGAAGCGTGCTTCAACGTTAAGCAGCGGCGCGATTTCCATAAATACGACGTTATGGAGCATTGCCTTAGGGCGTGCGCGGCGGTGGAGCCGGATTTGGTGCTTAGGTGGACCATGCTGCTGCACGATACCGGCAAGGCCACGGCGTTTTACGATCACGGCTCCATGCACGGGCACGAGATGTATTCATCATGCATTGCGGACGATGTTTTAACAAGGCTGAAGGCGCCTGCCGCGTTAAAGGAGGAGGTCGTAACGCTCGTGCGCTGGCATATGTTTGACCTTAAGGGCGAAACGCGGGTTCGCAAGATTAAAAAGAAGTTCGTGGAGCTTGGGCGCGCCGATGCGGAAAAGCTCATATATATACGCGAGGCGGACGTTCACGGCAGCGGCATAGTGCTTGGCAGGGTGGACACGGCGGAGCGGTGGAGGCGCGTTTTTGTCGAAATGCAGAATGAAAATGCCCCGTTTACGGAAAGGGAGCTGAACTGCACGGGGCAGGACATTTGCCGCTGGCTTAATATATCCCCCGGCCCGCGCGTGGGGGAGGTCAAGCGGGCGCTGCTGATGCATTGCGCCTGCAAGCCGCAGGACAACGAGCCTAAAATGCTTGAAAGAATAGCAAAGGACATAGGGAAGGGGAACAAGGCATGAAAGAGGATACCGTATTCGCGCTGTCCTCGCCCGTGGGCGGGGCGATAGCAATAGTACGCATAACCGGAGGCGGCGCAAGAAATGCGCTCATGCGGGTATTCCGCTGCAAAAAAGCTCCCGAACACCGCGTAATGAGCTACGGCCATGTTGTTGATAAGGAAAGCGGGGAAATAATAGATTCCGCAATGGCGTGCTTCCTTGAAGCCCCCGCAACCTATACCGGCGAGGACATGGCGGAGATATACATACACGGCAGCCGCGTAATAGCGAAGCGGACGCTTGAATTGCTTTCCCGCTTCCTGCGCCCTGCCGAGGGCGGGGAGTTCACAAAGCGGGCGTTCATGAACGGCAAGCTCGATTTAAGCCAGGCGGAGGCGGTGATGGACGTTATAAGCTCCGTTACGGAGCAGGGCGCGCGCATGGCGGAGGAGCAGCTTGCGGGCAGCATAGGCAGCGGCATAAGGGATATTGAGGATAGCTTGATAGATATACTCAGCGGCGTTGAGGCGGCGCTTGATTATCCCGATGAACTGGAGGAGGACACCATATCCTCACTCAACGGCGACCTTGCGCCCATTATACAAAGGCTTGATTATTTGATACGCGGCGGCAACGCGGCGCGCATATTCCGCGAAGGGGCGGCGGTAGCCATATTGGGCGCGCCAAACGCGGGCAAATCGAGCCTTTTCAACGCGCTGATGGGCACGGAGCGGGCGATTGTTACCTCCATACCCGGCACAACGCGCGATACGCTTGAGGAAACGCTTGATATATGCGGCGCCCCCGTGCGCATGATAGACACGGCGGGCATACGCGAGGGCGCGGACGAGGCGGAGCGCATAGGCGTGGAGCGCGCAAAAAAGGCGGGCGAGCGCGCCGACCTTATACTAATTGCCATTGACGGCACAAAGCCCATGGACGAAGAAAGCCGCGCATTGATAGCCGCGGCAAGCAGGGGCGAATACAAAAAGTGCATACTTATTTTTACAAAGGCGGATAAGGCGGATTTTATGCCGCATGAAAACGGCGAAAACTGCGAAAACTGCGCCGCGCTTTCGCCCATATCCGTAAGCTCCGTAACGGGCGAAGGGCTTGATGCGCTAAAGGAGCGCATGGCGGCGCTGCTGCTGACAAAGGAGGCCGAAAGCGCGCTTGTTACGAACTCCCGCCACATACACGCCCTTGCCGAGGCAAAGGCCGCCCTTGAAGCCGCGGATGCGGCGGCAGGCACCGACCTTGCCGCAGCGGACATACGCACCGCGCTCTATGCCCTTGGCCGCATAACCGGCCGCGAGGTAACGGCGGACGTAATAGAGCGCATATTCTCCCGCTTCTGCGTGGGGAAGTAGAAGGGAACTCCTTACCTCCTTGCGGCGAGGCGCGTGCCGAGGCGGAACAGGGTGGATACAAGCAGTATTGCAACGGCTATGCTGCCGGCTATGCCCGCCGTTTCAAGGCCCTTTTGCAGGGCTATGAGCATATTTCCTTCAAGACCGAGGCTCATTGTGTAATATATGCCCGCGCCGGGCATGAGCGGCACGTTGGCTATTATAAGATACGATATTGCCGGATGCCTGCGCTTGCGCGCCATGCCCTCCGCATAGGCGGCGGCTATTACGGCGGCAAAGAAGTTGGTTTCGTAAAGGTCAAGGCCGAGCTTTGCAAAAACAAGATAGCTCATCCATGTTATTATGCCGCCCAGCACGCACAGTATGCTGCCCCAATCATGCACGTTGAAAAGAATAACAAAGCCCGAACACGCCATTGCAATCATTATGGCCTGCACCCATGCGGGATACAGAGCCGAGCCTGCGGAGGCCGTTATGCCGTATACGCTCTCGGTAAGCCGCCATGCTGCCGCCGTGCCGAGCGCGATGCCAAGCGCGCAGAGCAGAACCTGCACTATGCGGATTATGCCGGAGTTGGTGTCGCCGTATATTATATCGCGCATGGAATTGGTTATAAGAAGGCCGGGAACTAGTATCATCAACGCGCCTATTATAACCGCATGAACGTAATCCACCGCGCCTAAGCCCGCCAGAATATATGCGGGCACGGCAAGCAGGAACGCGGCGGCTATGGTGCTGAAAAACGGGTTGGTTTCCCATTTGTTCATAAGCCGCGTTACAAGGCCCGCTATAAGCCCGAGTATTCCGGAAATAAAGCTATCCTTAAGCGAGCCGCCGAACACGGGGCAAAACCCCGCCGCCGCCAGAAAATGGCCCAGATAGAATATAAACGTTGAATAGCGGCGGCGCGTGCGCAGCGTTTCCTTCAGCCATTGCTGCGCCACGGCGGGATCGGGCGTTTCGGCGCAGATGCGGCGGGCAAGCGCATTCAGCTTTTCCACCGATTCAAGGTCGTTGCCGTGGAAGCCCACGCGCTTCATTATCATAAGCGGCTTGCCGTCGTCCGTCTCAATGCTTACCATAACGCTGCTGGGTATGGCATAGGATTGGCAATCCATGCCGTATGCGCCTATTATGCGGCGCATTGTTTCCTCAACGCGGAAGGTTTCCGCGCCGCTCAGCGCAAGCTCGTACCCCATGCGCGCCGCAAGGTCCGTCAAAAGATAACAGTTCATATATAAAGCCCCTTTATAACAAGCAAAAAGCCGATATCGCGCATATATTACAGCCAAACTGCTGCATAGTCAAGCCGTTTTGCCTCCGTCGCTTAACCCGTGCCGACCCAAAGCGCATTACAGCAGATCCCTATAATAAAGCCCGCCTGTTCTGCGGAAGTCGGGCCGCTGCTTGGATAGGAACATATCGCATATGCGCATGGCCTCCTCCCGCGGCTCGGTGGTGAAGCGCAGCGTTACGAAGTCAACGCCGCCGTACTGCTTATCGCCTATGTAGAGCGGCACGCTGTTGAGAAGCTCATTGTACTTTTTATTGCGGCACAGCATTGTGAAGCGCTCCTTCTTTTCATCCGTAAGCACGTTTTTGCCCGTGCAGCCGCCGCAGCCGTTTTCGCCCCTTGCGGGGCAGGCGCGCATTTTCATAAGCGCAAGGTAGCCGTAGCCTATTATGCCGCGCCGCATATTGCCGCCAAGCCTGCGTATAAGGTTCATTTTAAGCTCAAACGAAACCGTGGCGTCGGCAAGCCCCAGCGATTCAAAAAGCGCAAGCGAATGGCTGTTCAATATGTTCAGCGAGCTGTCCCCATGCACGTTAAAGCCCATTTCAAGCCCAAGCTGCACCGCGCCCAAATTGTCTGCCGTAACGTGGCTAAGCCCCTTTTCCTTCAGCCGCAAAAGCTTTTCCCTAAGCGACGGCATATCCTCCGGAAAGCACAGCGCGGGCAATTCGGCAAAAAGCCTTTCACCGAAGCGCGCGATAAGCTCCTCATGCGCGGCTATTTCGTCCACGCCCAGTATTATCGCCTCCGCAGCGGGATGGTCGAAAAGCTGGGAATAATCCTCAAACCTCAGCCGCAGTGCGGGCGCGTCGGGCGCGGCGTGCGGAAGGGGCTGTGTAAGCGCCGCTCCCGTGTTTTTATAAGGCTCCCTTGCAATGCGCTGTGCGGCTATGCTTGCTATGGCCTCGCGGCGCATGGCTTTAAGCGCGGAAAGGGGCAGCATGGCGTTATCGTCCATATCGAATTCCGCATGGTCAATATAATAGGGCGTGCCCCCTGTTTGGCCTATGGCCTTCAATGCGGCGTCCTCCGTCATGGGCTGAGTTTTGGCCTGCTCCGCCGCGGCGCCCTGTACATATGCGCCAAACGTGCCGTCCGTAATATAAAGCTGCGCCGCGCTGCCTATATGCAGGCTAAGCCTTGCGTAAAGCGGAACGGCCTGCGGCTCGGAAGCATACAGCGCCGCAAGCTTAGGCAGCACTGCCGCGGCGGACATAACATCCTCCCTGCTGCGCGCGCCGAACATATCCGCCGTGCGGCGGCCCGTATAGTAGCCGTCCGTAAAGCCGCTGCGCGAAAATACCGCCTTCAGCGTATCTATATCGGGCTTTTCGCCGTTCTCCGCCCTTCTGCACGCGGTAACGGCGGCGGCGACGTATTCCGGCCGCTTCATGCGCCCTTCTATTTTAAGCGCGTGTATACCGCTTTGCATCAGCTCCTCCATATGGCCTATAAGGCACATATCCTTCAGCGAAAGAGCGCGTTCCTTTTTGCCCAGCGTGAAATTTAGTCTGCACGGCTGCGCGCAAAGGCCGCGGTTGCCGCTGCGCCCGCCGAGCATTGCGCTTAAATAGCACGCCCCGCTCATGCACATGCAATGCGCGCCATGCACAAAGCATTCTATCTGTATGGGCGACGCCGCCTGAATGGAGCGTATCTCACGCGCGGAAAGCTCCCGCGCAAGCACCACCTGCTTAAAGCCAAGCTTATCGAGCAGCACCGCGCCTTCGGCATTATGCACGGTGGTCTGCGTGGAGGCATAGAGCGCAAGCTCCGGATAGCGCGCGCGTATAAGCGACATAACGCCCATATCCTGCACTATCACCGCGTCCGCGTGTGCGGCGGCAATATCGTCAAGCTCCGCCGTAAGCGCGGAAAACTCATCGTCCGTAACAAGCGTGTTTAGCGTAACGAACACCTTAACGCCGCGCTCGTGGCATTGCGCCACGGCCTCATTGAGATTGGTTTGCGCAAAGTTTTCCGCATTGCGCCGCGCGTTGAAGCCCTTTGCACCAAGATACACCGCGTCCGCGCCCGTGCGCAGGGCGGCCTTTAGCTGCTCCTCCCCGCCAACCGGCGCCAAAATAAGCGGCCTTTCAAATGCGTTTGTGTTCATGCGCTGTGCCTCCTTGGGTTGGTGGATACATTATATCAAGCATTCGCAACATTATAAATACGGCTATTCATTTTAACCTCAAAATATAATGCCCCGCCTTCGCTTTTTTGTTATATGCGGGGGTCTGCGGCATACGCGCCGCGCCAAACGGCTATGCTGCCGCGGCCGCATTTGGGGCCGAGCTATAAAAAAGCGATATAGCGACGGCATTGTCAAGGCACTGCTTCTTGCGCTGGCAATGGCGTTTGCCGCCTGCGCATGCGCTCAGCCCGCTCCCAACCCCGATCCGAGCGAGCCTGTGAATACCGACCCCGTACAGACCGAGCAGCCTGTGCAGACCGATGCACCCGCACCGGTGGAGCCCGCCAATCAGCATTTTGATAAGCTGACGCTCGAATTCGTACCTTCCAAGGATGCCGACGTCATAATTGCCGGTACAGAGAACCTGCCGGAGCTTGTTAAGGCCGAAATGTCCCGCCTCGGCTACGATATAGACGAAGTTGACATCACCGTAGGCACCAGCTACGACGCCACCGGTGAGGCCATGTCCGCCGGTTCCATAGATATCGGCTGGCTGCCCGGCGGCACCTATGCCCTTTATTCCGACGATACCGACGTTATACTGACCGCCACCCGCAACGGCCTGTCCAACGACAGCACCAACCCCGCGGACTGGAACGGCGAAGCCAACGCCACCCAGAAGAACGGCCCCCAGGTGACCTACTATCGCTCCCTCATCTATGCCGCCCCCACCGAATACGGCAAGAAGCTGGCCGAAAAGGTCAACAACGGCGAAGCCCTGACCTGGGAAGATCTGGACGGCGCCCGCTGGGCGGTTCAAAAGACCTCCTCTTCCGCCGGTTACATCTATCCCTCCATGTGGCTGATGGCCAACTATGACGGCAAGAAGATTTCCGACCTGACCAACGTTGTTCCTCTTGATTCCGGCTACGGCACCGCTTTCTCCTACGCCGCTGCCGAGCAGGTGGACATAATCGTTTGCTATGCCGACGGCCGTAACGACTACGAGGCAAGCTGGACGCTGCCCACCGACCAGAAGGACGATACCGGCAAGCAGGGCATGGGCCGTTCCGAATCCATTTGGAACGAGCTTAACGTAATCGGCGTAACCGAAGGTATCTACAACGACACCGTTGCAATATCCAAGGCCAGCCAGTATTACACCCCCGAAATAGTAGCAGCCCTTCAGGATTGCTTCATCAACATAATCAATACCGAAGAGGGCAAGGCCATATTCGATGTGTACAGCCACACCGGTTATGCCAAGGCCGTGGATTCCGATTATGACGGAGCCCGCGCCGCTCTCAAGGCTGTTGCCGAGTAAACAAACGCACTATAAAGCGCCCTGCCTGTACAGGGCGCTTTTTCCCTTAATATTCAACCAGTAAATTCAGAAAGAGTCGCAGTATGATAAAATTTGAAAACGTGTATAAGACTTATCCAAACGGCTTCACGGCGCTCAAGAATATCAATCTTGAAATAGAGCAGGGCGAGTTCGTGGCGATAATTGGCCTCTCCGGCGCCGGCAAATCCACAATACTGCGCTGCATCAACCGTATGCACGACGTTACAAAGGGTCAGCTTACGGTGGACGGCGTGGATGTGAACACACTGCGCGGCAAATCCCTGAGAAAATACCGCCGAAAGGTGGGCATGATATTCCAGAGCTTCAATCTTGTTTCCCGCAGCACCGCCATAAAGAACGTGCTTACGGCGGACGTTCCGGAAATGTCCTTCTTCAAGGTGCTTTTCGGCATATTCTCAAAGGAGCAGAAGCTGCGCGCGCTTGAAAGCCTTGATAAGGTTGGCATTTTGGATAAGGCCTATACCCGCTGCGACCAGCTGAGCGGCGGTCAGCAGCAGCGCGTTGCACTTGCGCGCACGCTTAACCAGAATCCAAAAATAATACTTGCGGACGAGCCGGTGGCCTCGCTTGACCCCATTACGGCAAAGCAGGTCATGCAGGACTTTGTGCGCATAAACAAGGAATACAAAATTTCAATATTGCTCAATATTCACCATGTTGACCTTGCCCTTAAATATTGCGACAGGGTAATAGGCATACGCGCGGGCGAAATAGTGTTCGACGGGCCCGCAAGCACCATAACCCAGCAGCAGATAGACGAGGTGTATAACGGCACCAAGGTTCCCACAATGGGTGAAGGTGAAGGCGAGCTGCACCAGATAAAGACAGAGGGCTGATGCTATGGAAAACGAGAACAGCCCGGTTGTAATAAAAGAAACCCTGTACGACAAAATATTCAGGCCGCAGAGGATAACGCTTTCCAACGGCCACAGCGTGCTGCGCCGCAGGAGCCGCGCACCGCTTATATTGATACTGCTTGGCGCGGCAATATATCTTTCGCTTAAAATGACGGGCTTTGATATTGTGCTTGTTGTAAACAAGTTCGGCAAAATGCTCGATTTGCTAAAAAAGATATTCAGGCCGAACTGGAGCTTTTTCCCCAAGGTCATTTCCCCGCTGTTCGATACCATAAAGATGTCCATTTTGGGCACGGTGGTTGGCTGCGCGCTTGCGCTGCCGGTGGCGATACTGTCCTCCAGCAACATTAACCACAGCCTGCCGATAGTGAGCATATGCCGCTTTATACTGGCCCTTATACGCACGCTGCCGACGCTTATAATCGCGCTTGTGTGCGCGCTGATATTCTCACTCGGCACCTTTTCGGGCACGGTGGCTATTGCCATATTCACGTTCGGCATCGTTGCAAAAATGCTTTTTGAAAGCATAGAAACAATAGATATGGGGCCGTTTGAGGCTATGGAGGCGCTTGGGGCGAACAAGTTTCAGGCGTTCTGGTCCGCATGCGTGCCGCAGATACTGCCCGTATATTTGAGCCATAGCCTCTATTGCTTTGAAATGAACGTGCGCGCATCGGCAATACTGGGCTACGTCGGCGCGGGCGGACTGGGCATAACCATAAACGAGCGCATAGGCTGGCGGGATTACGAAAGCCTTGGCATGGTGCTGCTTTCGCTGTTCGTGGTAGTTGTCGCTATCGACTTTTTCAGCGAATATCTGCGCAAAAAGCTGAGCTGACGGAGGGCGGCATGGATAAGAAAAAGAAGAAATCATTAGCGGAGATAGAACAGGCTATCGACAGGAAGCTGACCGTTGCCGAGGTATATGCAAGCCGGCCGCGGAAATGGATGCTGTACCTTGTGATAACGCTGCTTATAGTGGCAATGGTGGGCTGGTCTGCGGAGGATATTCAGTTCACCGGCTTGACCGTAACGGGTACGGAGGTTGCAAAGGGCGTGCTGCACGGCGTGTTCAATCCGGACACAAGCCTGCTTTTCGGAACATCGGAAACGGACGTGCCGTATCTGCTGCTGCAAACAATAGCCATTGCGGTGCTTGGCACGCTGTTCGGCGCGGTGCTTGCAATACCGTTTGCGTTCCTTGCTTCCTTTAATATTATGCCTAAGCCCATAGCGTATTTGGTAAGGATTATAATACTTATGATACGCACAATACCCAGCATAGTTTGGGCGCTTATGTGGATTCGCGTAACCGGCCCGGGCGCGGCGTGCGGCGTTATTACGCAGTCCGTATGCTCAATAGGCATGATATCCAAAATGTACATAACCGCAATAGAGGATTTGGATACGCATATTCTTGAAAGCCTTGACGCCATGGGCTGCACGCCGTTCCAGAAGATACGCTACGGCGTTATACCCCAGCTTACCGCAAGCTTTATTTCCACAACCATATACCGCTTCGATATAAATCTGAAGGACGCCACAACGCTTGGTATAGTCGGCGCGGGCGGCATAGGCGCATCGCTTGTGCAGTGCCTTAACAGCCGCCGCTGGGCAATGGTGGGCGCGTTTGTGTGGGGGCTGATGGTGCTGGTGCTTATAATTGAGCTTGTATCGACCAAAATCCGCCGCAAGCTGGCGCACGGCGCGTAAAAACAAAGGTCTGCTTGCAATGCCCCGCCGCCGTGATGAGCGCGGGGCATTATGCATACGCCAATGAATTATGAAAAAGCTGAGGATATATTACACAAGCGATGTTCACGGCGGCTTTTCGCCAATCGATTACGCAAGCGGGGCGCATACGGCAATTGGCCTTTCAAACTGCATTGAAAGCTTTGAAAAGGACGGCAGCACGCTTGTTATAGACGGCGGGGATATTTTGCAGGGCAGCCCGTTTACATATTACCTTTTCAGCCAATGCGAACACGGCGCAAAAACCGTTGCGGGCATAATGAACATAGGCGGCTATGATTTTGTTACGCTCGGCAATCATGATTTTAATTACGGCAGGCGCGCCATTGAGGAATACGTTGCCGCGCTTAACGCAAAATGCCTTTGCGCAAACGTATCGGGCATAGCGGGCGTTGAAAAAACGGCCGTCATAACAATGGCAAATTCCCTGCGCGTGGGCATATGCGGCGTTACCACGCACTATGTCAGCATGTGGGAAAAGAGTGAAAATATGCAGGGTATAACGGTTACGGATGCGTTTACGGCCGCAAAGGAGGCGCTTTATGAGCTGAAGGCCCAGAATACGGACATAAACATATGCATATACCATGGCGGCTATGAGCGAAATGCGGACACGGGCGGCATACTCTCCCTTACCGACGAAAACCAGGGCTACAGAATATGCAGCGAGCTTGACTACGATGTGCTGCTTGCGGGGCATCAGCATATGGCGGCGGAAAACAAATGCATATGCGGCACGTTCACCTGCCAGCCGCCGGATAAGGCGAAGCAGTATATTACCATGGACATATCGGTTGAAAACGGCGTAAAGGCGGTATCCCGCCTTTGTAATGCGGGCGAAAGGGAAAACGCCGCCGTGCATGAGCTGCTTTTGCCCTATGAAGAAAAGGCCGCCGCGTGGTTCGATATGCCGTTAGGCCATATGGATACGGCGCTTTTGCCCCAAAGCCACATAAGCATGGCGGAGCATGGCAGCCTTATTGCCAACTTTTTCAATCAGGTGCAGCTTGACGCCACGGGCGCGGATATTTCCGCAACAAGCCTCGGCAACACCGTTAAGGGGCTGAACGAGTCCGTTACCATACGCGATATCGTATCCACCTACATTTTCCCCAATACGCTCAAAACCGTTGCCGTAACGCGGGCGCAGCTAAAGCAGGCGCTTGAAAGATGCGCGGAATACTTTGCAATAGCGCCAAACGGCAAGCTTAGGGTCAGCGAAAGCTTCCTCACGCCCATTGAACAGCACTTCAACTACGATTATTTTTACGGTATAGAGGCCGTGTTCGATATTAGGCGCGGCGTGGGGGACAGGGTGGTTTCAATCAAATACGGGGGCGCGGAGCTTAGCGGGGAAAAGCGGCTTACGCTTTGCCTTAACAATTACCGCGCATCGGGTGCGGGCGGATACGACGTTTACCGCCAATGCGAAACCGTGCGCGAGCTTCCCACGGAAATTGCGGAGCTGATAATAGCGTATGTTGACCGTCACCGCAGCATAACAGTGGATAAAACAAAATGGCTTAATGTGATTTATTAACATAAAAAAGGAGACAGCATGAAAAACAACGTATTCAAGGTGGTTCTGCTTCAGGCTCTGCCGGCATCCGGCAAATCCGAGGTAAGGAATTTTATGGCGAATGTTGAACCGGAAAGGCTTAGGGACGAATTCCACATAGGCGAAAATCTTCAGCTTGACGATTTTCCGTATGTACACATGATGCGCCGAATTGACGACGAGCTTTTTGCAATGGGCAATCCGCGCATATTCTATCCGGGCGAGGAGCCGTTCATAGACGGGCGGGATTGGGGCACGCTTTGCAACCTGCTTAACGAGGATTATCACGACCTGATGAACCGCAGCATAACAAAGCCGGACTCCGCGGCAAAGCTGCTGTTTGAGCGCATGGACAGGGCGGCGGCGGGCGCAGGCATACCGAACAGGCTTGGCGCGCTGAATGAAAAGACGCGGAACGCGCTTGCAGATAGGCTTGAAGCCGAAGCGCGCGCAATGCTTGACGAAAAGCACGCGGCATATCCCGAAACATTTGAAAACAAGACCATAATAATAGAATGTGCGCGCGGCGGGCCGGACGGCGCATCAATGCCGCTTACGGGCACGTTTGGCTATCAGTATTCGCTGCCCATGTTCTGCCCCGAAATACTTGAACAGGCCGTTATACTCTACATTTGGGTAACGCCTGAGGAATCCCGCCGCAAAAATGCGGACAGGGCCGACCCCAACGACCCCGGCTCCAACCTGCACCACGGCGTGCCCATGGCGGTTATGCTGGGCGACTACGGCTGCGACGATATGGAATACCTTATAAAGAACAGCGAGGTTGAAAACACCGTTACCGTTAAGGCGCACGGCAAAACATACCATGTGCCGATAGGCGTTTTCGACAACCGTGTGGACAAGACCTCGTTCCTAAGAAGCGGCCCCGAGGCCTGGGACGCGGACAAGGTTGCGGACGTAACCCGCGCCATACGCACCGCAACGGACAATATGTTCAGCCACTATAACGGATAAAAAAAGCCGCCCTTCTGCGGAGGGGCGGTTATACATATCTTTTAATCTCAACCACCAATTTGCCCTTTTTGCTTTGGCCGGATACGGCTGAGAATATGAAGCGCCCGAACCCGCGCACGGATATTATATCCCCTTCCTTGGGCGCGGCGGACGGGGCCTTGGCAAGCGCGCCGTTCACGAATACGCGCTCCGCCGTGAAAAGCTCCGCAGCATCGCCGCGGGAGATATGAAAGGCCTGCGCCGCCAATGCATCAAGGCGAAGGCTCGATACGCGCACAATGCCGTCCTCCGTGCGGAAAAGCTCACCCTCGGGCACGTCGGCGCATATGCGACAGACTACGCCCGTGCGCCCCACGGCTTCAAGCGTATCCGCAAAATACGGCGCAAGCGACGCTTCGACAAACGCATACCCACGCTTGCCCCGCACAACAATGTCGCCTATCCTTTCGCGCTCAACGCCCGTGTGCATAAGCGCGCCCAAATAGTCCCTGTGCGAAAGCTCGGGCGCGAACCTTTCGCCCTTGGGCGCGATCTCTATCACTGCTATCGGGTAGCCGTCCGCATAATCCGCGTCCGCATAGCCGAAGCGCGCCATGCGCCGCTCGCACCCCTCCGCCCCGCCGTAAAGCGCATACGGCGCGCTAAGCGTGCGCTCAACGGATGCAAGCACGGCCTGATCGCTGAGCGAAAGAAACCCGCTGTACAGCAAGCACCCGCGCCCGTCGGCGCGGCGGGCAAGCTCCGCAAAGCGTTTTTTCAGCAATTCCGCATCGTTATCCATGATTATATTATAGCGGCCCATAGGGGCGATGACAATACGGGAGAGGGGGAGAAAATGCGGAATGTGGAATGCATAATTAGAAATTAGTGGGACGTGAAACGGGCGTTATGGGTTCCACGTTGTACTCCCTCCGTCTTTTGCTTACGCGAAAGCTACGTCCTAACCGCTTCCATTTTAACTCCCTCCGTCTTTTGCTTCGCAAAAGCCACCTCCAAGCCACACCCCTTTCGTCACGGCTAACGCCGCGACACTTTCCCCGTAAACGGGGACAGCTTTTGGGCGGTGGTTGCGCAAACCAAAAGGCTCCACCGAGCCGCACCCCTTTCGGCACTTCGTGCCACTTTCCCCGCCAGCGGGGACAGCTTTTGGGCGGTGGCTACACAAACCCAAAAGGCTCCACCGAGCCGCACCCCTTTCGGCACTTCGTGCCACTTTCCCCGCCAGCGGGGACAGCTTTTGGGGCGGTGGTTGCGCAAACCCAAAGGCTCCCCGAACGGGGAGCTGTCGCCGTCAGGCGACTGAGGGGTTGACGAAAATAACAGCAGCCCCGCGCAACCCCTCCGTCAATTCGCTGGTGCTCATGCTCACCTTCTACGCACGTGGGGACAGCTTATATACGGGCGTCAACGATATACCGCGGATTAATCACTTTCCCCGCACGCGGGGACAGCTTTTGGGCGGCGTGCGGCGCCCCTTTCCGCGCATACCGTTTCATTTTATTATAAACCGCTAAAAAATCGTGTAAATAAGGCGCATTTCACGGTTGACAAAACCCTTGGCTTAAA
>CABSAH010000027.1 GCA_902475645.1 uncultured Christensenellaceae bacterium
CACCGCTTGCGGGGGAGCTGGCAATACGCCGTTAGGCGGATTGTCTGAGGGGGAATATCTCGCAGCGTTTTGCTGATTTTATGTGTTCCCCTTTCGACCGTTCGCTGACGCTCACGGCCACTTTCCCCGCACGCGGGGACAGCTTTTGGATGGTGCTTGCACAATGCCAAAAGGCTCCGCCGCACGGTGAGCTGTCGCCGCACGGCGACTGAGGGGTTAAAACACACAAAGAGCTGTAAGCTTGTTTTAACTCCCTCCGTCTGCTCATTTCATTCGCAGCCACCTCCGAGACATTCCCCTTTCGGCCACTCACATTCGTTCGTGTCCACTTTCCCCGCACGCGGGGACAGCTTTTGGATGGTGCTTGCACAATGCCAAAAGGCTCCCTCGCTGAGGGAGCTGGCAAACCGTAGGTTTGACTGAGGGAGTCCAAAAGGCTCCACCGCTTGCGGGGGAGCTGGCAATACGCCGTTAGGCGGATTGTCTGAGGGGGAACGGTAAGAAAAGCCGTGACTGAGGGAGTCCAAAAGGCTCCACCGCACGGGGAGCTGTCGCCGCATGGCGACTGAGGGGTTGAAACACACAAAGAGATACGAGCTTATTAGACTCCCTCCGTCTGCTCATTTCATTCGCAGCCACCTCCCTCGACAGGGAGGCTTTTGGGGGAACGGTGGTTGCACTTCGTATTGTAACCTGTCAGGCTCCCTCGCTGAGGGAGCTGGCAAACCGTAGGTTTGACTGAGGGAGTCCAAAAGGCTCCACCGCACTGGGAGCAGTCGCCGCAAGGCAACTGAGGGGTTGAAACACACAAAGAGATACGAGCTTATTAGACTCCCTCCGTCTGCTCATTTCATTCGCAGCCACCTCCCTCGACAGGGAGGCTTTTGGAGTGGAGTTACAGCACAATATACAAAACCGGAGCTGCACCGCTCCGGTTCGCATTGGCGAGAGTATGTGGGAATCGAACCCACCTGGGCAGCTCCTCACCACCTGCAACGGTTTTGAAGACCGCGGGGCACACCAGCACCCATCTACTCCCATATGTGCGGGTATTATAGCATGTGCGCGTTTGCTTTAGCAAGCACTAATTACGCTCCTGCCCGCCAAAGCCCCTGTTGAGCTTGCGGAAATCGCCGTCCTTACGGGTTATGCCGTTCTTGTCAAAATATTCAAGCACCGCCAGCGCGTACTTCCTTGATGTTGCCATGGCGTCGCGGAATTCGGCAAGCGTTATGGTGTCATGCCCGACAAAATGCGCCTTTGCGGCGTTGCACGCCTTTTCGTATGCTTCGCGCGAATAGCATATCTGCGGCGTAAGCATAACAATGTCGCCCCCGCTCACCACGCTGTCCAGCACCTGCTTAAAATCGTTGCGCTCGTTAATCTGGAACGTTGCCATAACCTCGTCCACCGTGGCCGGCTCTATGCCCGCCGCGCCGTAATAATCCAGCAGCTTTTTGCGTATTGCCGTCTGCTTTTTGGTATAATGCACCTCAAATTCGGCGTCGGCAAACCTTTCGCCCGCGCGCTTTATAGCCCCTTCGCGGCAAAGCTCGGCTATTATTGCATCCGCCGCAGCCTGCTCAACGTTCCTGAACGCCTTCTGTCTCAGCTCCGCCGCCTTCATTCCCGCGTGCAGCGGATTCTGCCTGTGGTATGCGTTAAGCGCGGCCTTTGCGCCGTCCGCCGCCGCATCGAGCGCACGGGAGGATATATACCGCCCCTCCATCGGCTCCACCGCCCTGCCGGAATCCGTAAGCTCGCAAAGCTCCGAATAAAGCTCATCGGCGTCTATATTCAGCTTGGCGTTCAGCTTCGCCGCCGTGGGAAGGGTCATGCCCGCCTCATCAATAAGCTGCAATACCCTATCCGCCGCGCTGCCGCCTTCCTTTATTTTCAGCGCCGCTATAACGGAAGGCACGTTGCGCTTGTGCTTCACGGGCGCATCGTCCAGTATCACGCCGCCGCCTATCGTTTCAAGCGGGGAATAGAAGCGCACAACAAACCTGTCGCCGTTCTTGGCGGCTATCGGCTCCGTCATCCTAAGCTGGGCATAGCCGCTTTCGCCCGGCTGAAGCGCGTCCTGCTCAAGCAAAACAACCTTGGCAAGCATAACCGCGGAGCCGTGGTAAAGATGCACCTGCATATCGTTTGTTATAACGCGGCCGGAGTTTTTAAGGTTCATCAGCTTAACGTCCAGCATTCTTGATACGCGCACCGTGTTCGGCTTTGCAACGCAGTCCCCGCGCTGCACGTCCGCCTTTTTAAGCCCTGCAAGGTTCACCGCAACGCGCTGCCCCGCATACGCCGTTTTGACCGTTGTGCCATGCACCTGTAGGTTCCTTATGCGCGTCTGCGCCCCGCTCGGCACAAGCTCCGCCGCGTCGCCCTCGCTCATGCTGCCCTCAATCAGTGTACCCGTAACCACCGTGCCGAATCCGTCCACGGAGAAAACGCGGTCTATGGGCAGCCTGAAGGCGGCGCGCATATTCTTTTCGCCCGCCTTGCCAACCAGCTTATGAAGCTCTTCCTTCAGCTCCGCAATGCCTTCGCCCGTATACGCGGAAACGCACATTACGGGCTTGCCTTCAAGGAACGTTCCCTTGGCGCGCTCCTTCACGTCCTGCTTTATCATGTCCAGCCATTCGTCGTCAACCATGTCCTTTTTGGTTATAACAATTAGGCCGTCCTTTATGCCAAGCAGCGTAAGTATGTTAAGATGCTCCACGGTCTGCGGCATAAAGCCTTCATCCGCCGCAACAACAAGCATTGCCAAATCTATTCCGCCCGCGCCCGCAAGCATATTCTTTATGAATTTTTCATGCCCCGGCACGTCCACTATACCCGCCTGCGTGCCGTCCGCCCATTCAATGTGCGCAAAGCCAAGCTCTATTGTTATGCCGCGCTTCTTCTCCTCCGCCAGCCTGTCCGTCTCTATGCCGGTAAGCGCCTTTATAAGCGCGGTTTTGCCGTGGTCAACGTGGCCTGCGGTTCCTATTATAACGTGCTTCATGCCATAGCCCCCGCTATCGCCTTTTCAATCGCGTCGAACTGCTCCTCCGTAACCGTGCGCATATGCAGCAGATACCTTGCGTGGTCAATGCGGCCTATTATGGGCGGCTCGTTAAGGCGCATATGCTTTTCAAGCCCTTCGGGGGATATGCCGTCAAGCTCTATCGTCACGGCATATGCGTCAAGAAGCTGCATAGGCACGCTGCCGCCGCCCGCCTGATCCTGCACGGGTATGCATTCGGCATTCGCACCCATGGCGTTCAGCCTTTTGCAAAGCTTCTCGCCCCTTGCCTTCAGCGTTTCCGCGTCCGCGCCCAGCATGTTCAGCGTGGGTATGGCGTCAAACTCGCGCTGCTCGTCATAGCACCTAAGCGTTGCTTCCAGCGCGGCAAGCGTCATTTTATCCACGCGCACGGCCCTTGTGAGCGGATGCCTTTTAAGTATGTCCATATATTTCTTTTTGCCCACGATTATGCCGCCCTGCGGCCCGCCCAGCAGCTTATCGCCCGAGAAGGACAGCACGTCAACGCCCGCGCGCACACATTCCTGCACGGTGGGCTCATCGCGTATGCCAAGCTTATTCAGGTCAAAAAGGCATCCGCTGCCAAGATCCTCTATAAACGGCAGTCCGTGCCTATGCGCAAGCTCTCCCATCTCCTCCCGCGTTGCGGCTTCGGTAAAGCCCACAATGCGGTAATTGCTTGTATGCACCTTCATTACGGCGCGGGTATCCCCGCATATTGCGCGCTCGTAATCGGATATATGCGTTTTATTCGTTGTGCCTACTTCCCTAAGCCTTGCCCCGCAGCTTTCCATTATTTCGGGCACGCGGAAGCTGCCGCCTATTTCAACCAGCTCCCCGCGGCTGACTATTACCTCGCCCCCCTTTGTAAGCGCCGAAAGTATAAGCAGCACCGCCGCCGCGTTGTTATTTACCACCATTGCGCTCTCCGCCCCCGTAAGGCGGCTGAGCAGGCGCTCAACATGGGAATATCTTTCTCCGCGCGAGCCGGATGCAACGTCGTATTCAAGCGTTGAATACCCCTCCGCCGCGTTTATTACCGCGTCCACGGCCTCCCTTGCAAGGCAGGCGCGGCCAAGGTTGGTATGCAGCACAACGCCCGTGCCGTTTATAACCCCCCGCAGGCTGGGGCGGGCATTCAGCCGTGCGCGCTCCGCCGCGGCTGCAAGTATATCCTCCGCGCAGGGCAGCGCATCAAGCGCGCCGTCCAGTATATTCTTCCTTATATTCTCCAGCTCATAGCGCAGCGCCTCGGTAACGCTCACGCGCGGTGTATCCCCGAATAAATGCGCTAAGGTGGGCGACCTTAAAAGATCGTCCACCTTAGGTATGTCTCTTAATAAGCTTTTGTTCATGCCGCTTGATTTCCTTTCAGCTTTAGCTGATATCATTATATCAGCTTTTTGCCGAGTATGGAAGTATCATGGGGGCATTACTCCTGCGAATGGATAAGCTCGTATTCCTCCCGCTTGCCCGCATGCACAAGGAATATGCTTTCGCAGTCCTCGCCCATGGCCTCGGTATGCGCGCCGTCCGCGGAATACCTTACGCAGGTTCCGCAGGATGAGCTGACCGAGCGCGGCACGGGCATCATCCTTGCGCTTACGCCCAGCGCGCCAAGCGCGCGGTGCGCCATTATTGCGGCAAGATGGGTATGGAATGTGGCTACATACTCGTTCACTTTTTAAGCGTCAAACGGAAATCCGTTCCTTCCTTATCCACGCTCACGGCATAGCCTGCGTTGGCGGCATAGCGGGTTATGTTTTCAACCGCGCACTTATCGTCCACCATTACCTCAACCTCCCGGGGAGCGTTGGCCTTGACCTCTTTCTGCACCATTGCAACGGGCATGGGGCAAACAAGTCCTCTTGCGTCTATCATAACTTTACTCCTTTGCTTATGTTTATATTATGCTTCCTTCTTCTTGGGCATGTTCAGAAGCGATACGGCAAGCACAACCAGTATGCCGATTATTACCGCTATCCTGCCCGCGGTGGATACGCCGCCCGCGGATTCGGCGTTGGCGGCGGCTCCGGCAAGGCCGAAGTTATGCGCAAACGCTGCGCCGGCAATCATGCCGAAAACGGTAACGGTGCTGTCGCTGTTGCCTTCGCCGGCCAGTATAAGCTGCCTGAGCGGGCAGCCGCCGAGCAGTACGCTGCCCCAACCGACAAGAAGCATACCGAGCAGGTTCCAAAGATGATCGCTATGGGCAACGGGCTGGCCGGCAAAGCCAAGCTTGAAATTGTCGGTTATAAGGTTGCCTACAAGCACCACCGCGAATATGGCCACAAAGCCGTACAGCAGCTTGAAATCGCCAAACATAATGCTGTCGCGGACGCCGCCAACCATGCAAAGGCGGCTCCTCTGCGCAAGCGCACCGACCACAAGCGCTATGCCAAGCGCTGCAAAGAAGGGCGCAAATTTGGAACCGGGGCCGGCTTCGCTGAACTTGAACAGCGAAGGCACGGCGACAACAAGAATGAGCAGGCCGACCATCAGCGCGGGAAGAACCGCGCCTTCGGTGACGCCCAGAGTGTAATTACGCCTGAGTGAGAATCCGCGCTTCATGAACTGCACGCCGATGAATATGCCGATTACGAAGCCGACAAGCGCCACGAGCGCGTTAAGATCGCCGCCGCCAAGACGGATGACCATGCGCAGCGGGCAGCCGAGGAACGCAAGCGCGCCTATCATTACGAATGCACCCAGCACAAAGCGGGTCGCCGGGGAGCTGCCGCCCTTTGCGCGGAACTCGCCCTTAATGAGCGCCATTATGAAGGAGCCCAGCACAAGGCCGATTATTTCGGGGCGCACATACTGCACCACAGCCGCGCTGTGCAGGCTGCATGCTCCGGCTATGTCCCTAAGGAAGCAGGCTATACAGAAGCCCATGTTTGCGGGGTTGCCAAGCGCGGTGAGCAGCACGGCCGCAAGGCCCACGAGCGCACCGGCTATGACCACGATCCAGTTTACCTTTTTCATTTTCGTGATATCTCCCTATAAATTATAATAGTTCATGCCGAAACGGGCAAAATCCCACGTTTCGACAGCTATATTATAAGATACCCCGCCCGAAATGACCAATTATTGTTTTGAATCGTGCGCCGTTATTATCGATTTATTCAATAATTGTGTGCGACTAACGCCCCCTTCCCGCCATACGCGGCCTTGCTTTATGCTCCCCCGTCCCCGTGCTTACATTGCCCTGCAAAGAAGGGACGCTTTCGCGTCCCTCCATCGATTATCGATTATGCGTTTATGCTATTCCACCGTAACGCTTTTTGCAAGGTTGCGGGGCTTATCAATATCGCAGCCCTTTATAAGGGCGGTATAGTAGGCAAAAAGCTGCATGGGCACTATGCAGGCGCAGGGGCAGGCAATGTCCGCGCAGTCGGGCAGTATTATTTCGTAATCCGCGCCTGTTGCGCCGCGCCGCCGTTCGCCGCGGGCTATTGCAATAACGCTTGCGCCGCGGGCCTTAACCTCGCGTATGTTGCTTATCATCTTTTCCCAAAGGGGATCGTATGTGCATATGGCTATAACGCTTGTGCCGGGGACTATGAGCGAAATCGTGCCGTGCTTCAGCTCCCCTCCGGCATAGGCTTCGGAATGGATATAGGTTATCTCCTTCAGCTTGAGCGAGCCTTCAAGCGCAAGCGCGTAATCTACATTGCGGCCTATGAAGAATATGTCATGCTGCGTGTAGCAATCCGCGCAAAGGCGGCGTATTTCCGTTTCGTCCTTAAATATTTTGCTTATCGCGTTCGGCAGCGCCTCTATGCCCGCCGTCAGCTCCGCCTCCTCGCGCGCGGTAACGTGGGCGCGCACGCGGCCGAAATATATGGCTATAAGCTGCATCAGCGCAAGCTGCGTGCTGTATGCCTTGGTTGTGGCAACGGCAATTTCGGGGCCGGCCCATGTGTAAAGCACATCCTCGCTTTCAACGGCAATGCTTGAACCCACAACATTAACTATGCTCAGCGTATGCGCGCCGCGTATTTTAGCCTCGCGCAGGGCAAAGAGCGTATCCAGCGTTTCCCCGCTTTGGCTAATTATTATAACAAGGGTTTTGCTGTTTACCATCGGGTCGTTATAGCGGAATTCGCTTGCAAGCTCGCATATTACGGGGATTTTTGCATAGCGCTCCAGCGCATAGCGCGCCGCCATGCCCACATGGTATGCCGAACCGCACGCCACAATGTATATCCTTTCAAGGCTGCGTATCACGTCCGCATCTATTTTGCTAAGCCCCAATTCCACCTGCCCGTTATTTATGCGCGGCGCAACGGTGCGGCGTATGGCGTCCGGCTGCTCCTTTATTTCCTTGAGCATAAAATGTTCGTAGCCGCCCTTTTCGGCGCTTTCTGCGTCCCATGTAACGGTTATGATTTCATGCTCCACTCTTTCGCCAAGGCTATTGTATATCTCAACCCCGTTGCGGCGCACGATTGCCATTTCCCTTTCGCCAAGGCGGATTATGCGGCGCGTATGCTTCAAAAGCGCAGGTACATCGGACGCAATGAAGTTTTCGCCGCAGCCTATGCCCAATATAAGCGGGCTATCCTTGCGCAGGGCAATGAATTCATCCTCCCTGTCCGCAAACACTATGCCCATTGCGTATGAACCGACAAACCGTGCCTCCGCAAGGCGCACGGCCTGCACGGGGTCGCCATCGTAATAATAATCTATAAGCTGAACGGCAACCTCGCTGTCCGTTTCGGAGGTGAACGAGTAGCCCTTGCCAATCAAAAACGCCTTCAGCTCCGCGTAATTTTCTATTATGCCGTTATGCACCAGCGCCACGCGCCCGCTTGACGCAACGTGCGGATGCGCGTTTATGCGGTTCGGCTCGCCGTGCGTTGCCCAGCGCGTATGGCCTATGCCAACATGCCCCGGAATGGCTTCGCCGCCGTTTGTAAGCTCATAAAGCGCGCTCAAACGCCCGCGCTCCTTTGCAATGGTTATGCCGCCGTTTCCCGCTATTGCAACGCCCGCGCTGTCATACCCGCGGTATTCAAGCTTATTAAGCCCGTCAAGCAGTATCGGTGCAGCCTGTTTACAGCCTATATAGCCCACTATTCCGCACATTTAATTTTTCCCCCTCTGTTGTTGGCCCGCTTTGCGCCGACACGGGTGCATTATTCGCCCCGCCTTACATAAGCCGCGCAAAAAGGCGCAGAATATTGTTTATTTTAGCATATTTTACCCATGCTATCAATACCGCCGCCAACGGCGGTTGCCAATTATATGCCGCTGAGGTTATAATTTATATGCCGCAATTTGCCCTGAACGGAGGAAAATGCTTATGCCGCATACAAAGGCTGCTTTAGCCAATAAATTCGATGAATGGGAAAGCTATCTCGGCGCGCTTAAGCTGCCTGCGTGGAACGAGCTGCCAACGCTTGGCCTTTATATGGACCAGGTGGTTATAGTGCTTAACGATAATCTTGGCATATATGCCGCCGAGGACGGCAAAGCAGTTACGCAGGCGATGATAAACAACTACGTTAAGCAAAAGCTTATACCGCCGCCCGTTAAAAAGAAATATTCCCGCGTGCATCTGGCGCTGCTTATGATAATATGCACGCTTAAGCAAACGCTGAACATAGCCCTTGTTAAGGAAATGCTGCCCGAATGGGAGGAGGACGCCATAAGGCGGTTCTATGAACGGTTCATAGCGGTGCAAAAGGCCTTCGGGACATATTTTGTGGGTCAGGTGCGCACGGCGGCGGAGCCGATATTCGCGGGCGACGATGCTTCCGAAGCCGAGGTGACGGATTTTATAATAAGCGCGGCCGTGGCGTCCTGCTACGCAAAGCTGCTTACGGAGCAGATGATAATATATAAAAACGAATAGCATAAAGAATGATTGTATTTTATCAATATATATGTTATACTGAACCAACCTGACATAAAGGGGCTTGCCCCCGACTGAAAGGGTAAGGCTTTAAGATATTTATAAACCATTAAGGCTGTACCCAATCGGGTGCGGCTTATTTTTTATAAAACGGAGGTAACGCCATGCAGACGCGGGTAGCCGTTATGGCAATAATAGTAGAAAAAAGCGATGCCGTGGAAATGCTGAACACATTGCTGCATGAATACGGGGACTATATAATAGGCCGCATGGGTCTGCCCTATCGCAAAAAGAACATAAACATAGTGTCCATTGCGCTTGACGCGCCGCAGGATACAATTTCCGCATTGGCGGGCAAACTGGGCAATATTGAAGGATTGAGCGTCAAAACGGCGTATTCAAACGTGGTGGCCGATGAATAACGCAATCGCGCTGATAGACAAGCTGAACCTGACGCATTCGCTTTCGCTTGAAGAATACGCCCGGCTAATAGAATTGAGAAGCGATGCCGCCGCGCTGCACGCGCGCACGCTTGCGGACGCCGCACGGCGCAGGGTTTACGGCAACAGCGTTTTTGTGCGCGGGCTTATAGAAATAGGCAACGTTTGCAGGAACGACTGCCTGTATTGCGGCATACGCCGCTCCAACGCCGCGTGCTCGCGCTATGTGCTGACGCGGGAGCAGATAATGGATTGCTGTGCGGAGGGCTATGCGTTGGGGTTCCGCACGTTTGTTATGCAGGGCGGCGAAAACGTTAAAAGCGCGGACGATATATGCCAAACCGTTAAGGCCATACGCGAAAAATATCCTGACTGCGCAATAACGCTTTCCCTTGGCGAATACAGCCGCGCCGATTATGCGCGCATGCGCGGGGCGGGCGCGGACAGATACCTTTTGCGGCACGAAACGGCGGATAAGGCGCATTACGAAAGGCTGCATCCGGCGGGTATGTCGTTCGACAACCGTATGCGCTGCCTTAAGGATTTGAAGGAGCTTGGCTTCCAAACGGGCTGCGGCTTCATGGTTGGCTCGCCCTTCCAAACGGCGCAAACGATGGCGAAGGATCTTAAATTCATTGAAACGTTTTCGCCGGATATGTGCGGCATAGGCCCGTTCATACCGCATCATGAAACCCCGCTTGGGGATTATCCTGCGGGCAGCGCGGACGAAACGGTTTATCTGCTTTCGCTCATACGCCTTATTAAGCCCAACATACTGCTGCCGGCCACAACCGCGCTCGGCACAATAAGCGGGGACGGGCGCGAGCGGGGCATACTTGCGGGCGCAAACGTTGTTATGCCCAATCTTTCGCCGCTCAACGTGCGCAAAAAATACGAGCTTTACGAAAACAAGATATCCACGGGCGATGAATCGGCGCAAAGCCTTGCGCACCTTAAAGCGCGCATGGAAGCAATAGGCTTCAGCGTGGTCACAGACCGCGGTGACATAAAGAAAATCTGAATACAAAGAAAAAAAGTCTGAGTACAAGAAAGGAAAAACGGAAATGGCAATTTACAATCCCAAATCCATGAAGGCGGAGGAATTTATAAACGATGCCGAAATACGCGAAACAATAGCCTACGCCAACGCCAACAAGAACAACATAGAGCTTATAGACGCGCTGCTTGAAAAGGCGCGGCCCAAGAGGAACGGCTCCGGCGTTACCTGCGCCGGCCTTACCCACCGCGAGGCAAGCGTGCTGCTTGCGTGCGACATTCCCGAAAAAATAGAGGAAATGTATAAGCTGGCGAACGAAATAAAGCTGGCGTTTTACGGCAACAGAATAGTTATGTTCGCGCCGCTGTATCTTTCAAACTACTGCGTAAACGGCTGCGTATACTGCCCGTATCATTTGAAGAACAAGCATATTGCCCGCAAAAAGCTTACGCAGGAGGAGGTTAGGAACGAGGTAATAGCCCTTCAGGATATGGGCCACAAGCGCCTTGCAATAGAGGCGGGCGAGGACCCCGTGAACAACCCCATAGAATATATACTGGACTGCATAAAGACCATATACTCCGTGCATCACAAAAACGGCGACATACGCCGCGTTAACGTGAACATTGCCGCCACAACGGTTGAAAACTACCGTAAGCTGAAGGACGCGGGCATAGGCACATATATACTTTTCCAGGAAACGTACAACAAGCCCAGCTACCTTGAGCTGCACCCCACCGGCCCCAAGCATAATTACGATTACCATACCGAAGCCATGGACAGGGCAATGGAGGGCGGCATAGACGACGTTGGCCTTGGCGTGCTGTTCGGGCTTGAAGGCTATCAGTATGAATTTGCGGGACTGCTTATGCACGCGGAGCATCTTGAAGCCGTGCATGGCGTTGGGCCGCACACAATAAGCGTGCCGCGCATAAAGCATGCCGACGATATTGACCCCACCGTATTCGATAACAGCCTCAGCGACGATATGTTTGCAAGGATAATAGCCTGCATACGCATAGCCGTTCCCTATACCGGCATGATAATTTCCACCCGCGAAAGCGAGGCCGTGCGCGGCAAGGTGCTTGACTACGGCATATCCCAAATTTCCGGCGCAAGCCGCACGTCCGTCGGCGGCTATACCGAGGCGGAGCGCCCGCACGATTCCGAGCAGTTTGACGTATCCGACCAAAGGACGCTGGATGAGGTTGTGCGCTGGCTGATGGAGCTTGACCATATACCCTCCTTCTGCACCGCGTGCTATCGCGAGGGGCGCACTGGGGATAGGTTCATGTCCCTTTGCAAAAACGGGCAGATACTTAACTGCTGCCACCCAAACGCCCTTATGACGCTGACGGAGTACCTTGTGGACTACGCAAGCGAGGAAACCAAAAAGGTGGGCTATGCGCTGATAGAGCGCGAGCTGAAAAAGATACCCAACGAGAACGTGAAGCGCATCGCCACGGAGCATATTGAGGAGATAAAATCCTCCAACCGGCGCGATTTCCGCTTCTGAGCCGATAAATAAGGAGCATTTGCCATGGGACTGAACGACAAGGTATCCGCCGAAAGGGTACACATAGGCTTTTTCGGCATTAGAAACGCGGGCAAATCAAGCGTTGTTAACGCGGTTACGGGGCAGAGCCTTTCGCTGGTATCCGATGTTAAGGGAACCACGACAGACCCCGTGCAGAAGGCCATGGAGATACTGCCGCTCGGCCCCGTGGTGGTTATGGATACGCCGGGGCTGGATGACGAGGGCGAGCTGGGCGCAATGCGCGTGCAGCGGGCGCGGCAGACGCTTAACCGCGCGGATATAGCGGTGCTGGTGGTGGACGCAACGCTTGGGCTTCATGCGGCGGACAGGGAGCTTATAGCGCTGTTTGCGGCAAAGGAGATACCCTATATTATTGCTTACAACAAAAGCGATTTGCTTGACGCAATACCCCAAGCGGGCGAAAATGAGCTTTACATAAGCGCGGCCACGGGCAGCGGCATACACGAATTGAAGGAGCGGATAGGGCGCATGATGAGCGGCGCGGAAAATGCGCGGCAGCTTATAGGCGACCTTATAAAGCCAAACGAGCTGATAGTGCTGGTAACGCCCATTGACGAATCCGCGCCCAAGGGCAGGCTTATATTGCCGCAGCAGCAAACCATACGCGATATTTTGGATAACCGCGCAATAACGGTGGTCGTGCAGCCCAATGAACTTAAAGCCGCGCTTGATGCTTTGCCCAAGCCGCGCCTTGTGGTTACCGATTCGCAGGCGTTCAAGGCCGTGGACGCCATTGTGCCAAAGGATATTCCGCTGACGTCGTTTTCAATACTCTTTGCCCGCTACAAGGGCGAGCTTGAAGCCGTTGCCGCGGGCGCGGAGGCCATAGGCGCGCTGAAGGACGGGGACACGGTGCTTATAAGCGAAGGCTGCACTCACCACAGGCAGTGCAACGATATAGGCTCTGTAAAGCTGCCGGGCTGGATAAGCAATTACACGGGCAAAAGGCTGAATTTTGAATTCACCTCCGGCGGGGAATTCCCCGAAAGCCTTGATAAATATGCGCTTATAGTGCATTGCGGCGGCTGCATGCTTACCGCGCGGGAGATGAAATACCGCCTGCGCCATGCGCGCGACTGCGGCATACCCATAACCAACTACGGCATTGCGATAGCCAAGATGCACGGCATACTTGACCGTTCGCTTGAACCATTCAATTAAATAACAGAGGTATAAACATGAAGAGTGCGGATTTTATTAACGAATGCGCAATGCGCGGCATGGCCACGGGACAGGCGGCCGCGTTCGGAACGGCAAAAGGCGTGCCGTTTACGGTAAGCATTGCCACCGCAAAACGCCTGAACATTTCATTCGTGCTGGATAGGCAGCTTGCCGCCGATGAAAAAACGGCAATGGGCAGCGCACTAAGCTTTGCCGGAATAAACGGCAAGGCAAACGGATACGCCGTAAACGTAAGGGTTAACATTGATAAGGATACGGAAGCCGCCGCCGCTGTGGACGCCGTGCTTGCCGCGGCGGATGCCGCCGTTGAAGCGGGCCGCAGGGTTGGCATAAACTTCGGCACGGTATGCCCGTACTGCTCTCGCACGGATACGGATGCGGTGATGTACTGCGAACAGCGCGGCGCAATACCCGCAGGCTACCGCGCGGTGCATACGGAATGCGCAAGCGCCATGCGCAATTCCGCAGACGAGGCCAAGGCGAAAGACGAGGGCAATTATTTCACCGGCATAATCGGCGCAATTATAGGCGCGCTGCTCGGCATAGCGCTGAACATAGCCGTTATATTCGGCACGGAAAGGATATACGCCATTCTGTGCGCGCTTATACCGTTTCTCGCGTTTTACGGATATAAGCTGCTAAAGGGCCGCATGAATTCGTTCGCCATAGTCATAAGCATAATCTGCGCCGTGCTGGGCGCATTAGCACTCACGTTCGGAGTGGACATTGCGGACAGCATGATAAATTACGATTACACGTTTGGAGAAGCCATACTTGTAACGCAATACGGCCTTGCGGAAGTGCCTGAATACGCGGACTATATCATTTCAAACCTGTTGCAGGATTTGCTGTTTGTAGGGCTTGGCGTGCTGTGCTGCATAGGGGTACTTAGGAGGAACACAAACTCCGGCAAGGCTGCATATGCAGGCAGCCTTTATGCCACGCTGCGCATGAAGGACGGCTCCCTGCCCGCGGTTTGCGCCGATACCGTTGACGATACGGCAAGCCGCGGCGTATAGGCACAATATTTTTGATTAAAGCAAAGGAGGCTGTATAGCCTCTTTTTATTGTGAAAATATAAATTTATGGAAGAACGGTATAATCATGTGTTATACTCTATGCGGTGCTATATGACCGCGACGGCTGATTAACCGCGCGGC
>CABSAH010000028.1 GCA_902475645.1 uncultured Christensenellaceae bacterium
AATAAAGGTTAAAGAATAGTTGAATGCATATTGCCCATAAGAATTTATGTGCATATCAGTAACGGATAAAGGCCCGATTATCGGGCCTTTTCAGCTGTCATTGTTTGGGCTCGTCAAGCCCCGTAATTTTACCCTGAACCAATTTAACCGTGGACTTATCCCTCAGCGCATACTCGTCAATAAGGCTTCGCATGGCTGCTATTGCCGCATCCACCTGCTTCCTGAATTCGTCTGCACTGAGCCTTGCCGCGCCGTTGCCTATTATTATTGCCTGCTCCATGCGGTCGGACGTTGCAACCTCCACGCGGTAGCTTTTGCTCAGCTCATGGCTGGCCTTTTCAATATATGTATCCGCCGTTTCGGCTTCCTTGGTATACACAACCGTTATGTTGTTTACCTTTTCAACGCTGCCCATATGTCCCTTTATGCGGTATGCATCGAACACAAGTATAAGCTCGCATTGCCTAACGCCCTTATAATTGCACATCAGATTTATCAGCCTGCTTCGGGCAAGGTCCATATCCTCCCTTGCAATGGCGGCAAGATCATCCCATGCGAATATTATATTGTACCCGTCTACCAGAAGATAGTCAGGCCCCGCGGGGAATGAGGCTATTGCCGCCGTGTTTGCGGCGGGCTTTGATGCGGTTCTTCTGAATGCGGCAAGAGGGTTGCTCTTTATGGGGCCGTATGTGCGTTCATATATCCTTATAAGCTCGGCTTCATCGGCGCGGGACAGAGGACGGTATTCCGGTATGTCCGCTGCGGTGTAAGCTTCTGCCGGCGGCTTTAATGCGCGTTCAAGATGCATATTGTCAAACACATTGCTCCATTTAACTATGTGACCCGCGCCGTGGCTGCAAAAAACGGAATCGGCGGTATTGAATGTGTCGGCCTCGGCGTCATATCCGATTTGGCATATAACCTCCGCGCTGTTATGGCATTCCCTGTATTCGCTGCCGATTATGCTAAGCTTGCCCATGCCGCGCGTATACAGCGCAAGCTGGGATGAATACCCCTGCATGGCGGCAACGGGCGCAAAGCCGCGTATTGTGGCGGAGGATGCGTCCTGCTCGGGCGCATTGAAATCGGCATACATAAGCTGCATATCGCTCAGCGCACGGCCTATGCAATTGGCAGGTACGGTAAGAATAAATTCATACCATGGTTCAAGCAGCACGCTTTCCGCCTGCATAAGCCCATGCCTTACAGCGCGGTAAGTAGCCTGCCTGAAATCGCCGCCTTCGGTATGCTTTATATGCGCCCGCCCCGAAACAAGGGTTATTTTCATGTCCGTAACAGGCGAACCCGTAAGCACGCCTATATGGGCTTTTTCCGCAATGTGGGTCAGCACAAGTCGCTGCCAATTTCTGTCAAGCTTATCCTCGGGGCATTTTGCCGCAAAAATAAGCCCGCTGCCGCGCTTTAGCGGCTCCAATATCAAATGCACCTCTGCATAATGCTTAAGCGGTTCATAATGGCCCACGCCCTCCACCTTATCCGCAATGGTTTCCTTATATAGTATGCCGCCGCGGTTAAAGGATATATCCATGTTGAAACGGCTTTTCATAAGGCTTTGCAGCACTTCAAGCTGAATATCGCCCATTATGCGCACATGTATCTCTTTAAGGCGTTCATCCCATATCACGCGCAATTCAGGGTCCTCATCCTCAAGCCTTTTTAGCGCCGCAAGTGCCTTTGCCGCATCAAGGCCGCTGCCGAGCGCAACGCTGTATGTAAGAACCGGTTCAAGCATGGGCTTTGGGGCCGACCTTTCTGCGCCCAAGCCGTTGCCGGGCTTTGCGCGCGTCAGGCCGCATACGGCGCATACGCTGCCCGCAAACGCCTCATCAACCGTTCTGAACTTTGCACCGGAATAAATCCGTAATTGGTCGGCTTTTTCGCTCCAAGCTTCATTGCCGTCCGTTCCGGTAAGCATTGTTTTTACTTTTAGACTGCCCGATGTTATTTTAATAAACGTAAGCCGCGCCCCCTGAGCATCGGCGGCTATTTTGAATACCTTTGCGCCGAATTCATTGCTGTTGGGGGTTGGCAGGGTATAGCGTTCCATGCAATCCAAGAACCCATCAATACCGCTCAGCTTCAGCGCGGAACCGAAGCAGCAGGGGAATACAAGGCGGCTTTTAACGGCAAACGCTATCTTTTTATCATCAATAGTGCCTTCGGACAGATATTCGTTGAGCATTTCCTCCGAGCATGTGGCCATTTCATCATAAAACTCATCCTTTGGCCTATCGGCTGAAAAATCAATAAAGCCTGATGAAAGCTTGGAAAGCTCCGCCAAAACCTCAGCGCGGGATTTTTGGGATATATCCATTTTGTTTACGAATACAAACGTGGGCACATTAGCGCGTTTCAACAGGCGGAAAAGCGTTTCCGTATGGCTCTGCACGCCGTCCGGTGCGCTTATTACAAGAATTGCATAGTCCATTGCGCCGAGCGCGCGCTCCGTTTCGGCCGAAAAGTCAACGTGACCGGGCGTATCGAGCAGCGTAAAGCAACAGCCGGAATAGTTAAGCTCCGCCTGCTTTGAAAATATGGTTATGCCGCGCTGCTTTTCAAGCGCATGTGTATCCAAAAAGGCATTGCCGTGATCCACGCGGCCAAGCTTCCTAAGCGTGCCGCTTGCATAGAGCATGGCCTCGCTAAGCGTTGTCTTGCCGGAATCCACATGGGCCAAAATGCCTATTGCAAGTCGTTTCATTGCGCATTCCAATCCATATAAAGTATACATATTATACATAGCCGCAGCTGTTTATTGCAATACACCTTGATAAAAATGGGGAAAGGGAATATAATGTGGCGTCGTGAGATATGCAGGATTTGCTGCATATGCATGATAATTATTGGGGTGGGACGATATTATGAATAATGATCTTACCGTTGGAAAGAGTGAAAAGGTACTTTGGCGGTTTTGCCTGCCGCTGTTTGGCAGCATAATATTTCAGCAGCTTTATAATATTGCGGATAGCCTTGTTGCGGGCAAATTCATAGGCGAAAACGCCCTTGCGGCCGTGGGCAACAGCTACGAAATAACGCTGATATTCATTGCATTCGCTTTCGGCTGCAATATAGGCGGATCGGTGGTTACGGCGCAGTTCTTCGGCGCAAGGCGCATGAAGGATATGAAAACAGCCGTTTCAACAACCTTTATTGCGGGCGGAGTGCTATGCGCCGCGCTTATGCTGGCGGGGCTTTTGCTGAATGAAAAAATGCTTCTTCTCATAAACACCCCCGCAGAGGTTATGGCGGATTCTGCCATGTATCTTCAAATATATGTATTCGGGCTTCCGTTTGTGTTCTTCTATAATATTGCAACGGGCATATTCTCCGCTCTCGGCGATTCTAAAACGCCGTTTTATTTCCTTGCGGCTTCATCGCTTAGCAATATCGGCGCGGACATATTGTTCGTTACGGCGTTTGATATGGGCGTAGCGGGCGTTGCATGGGCAACGTTCATATGCCAGGGAATAAGCTGCATATTGGCGCTTATATTCGTATTCATGCGGCTGAAGGCGGTTGAAACGGAGGAGCGCGCGCCGCTTTTTTCGGGTGAAATACTGGGTAAAATTGCCAAAATAGCAATACCGAGCGTTTTGCAGCAAAGCTTTATTTCGGTCGGCAATATAATAATCCAGGGCGTTATAAACACATTCGGTACGGCGGTAATGGCGGGGTATTCATCGGGAGTAAAGCTTAATAACCTTGTTATAACCTCGTTCACAACGCTTGGCAACGGCGTATCCAACTTTACCGCGCAAAACATAGGCGCGGGCAAGTATGACAGGGTGAAAAGCGGATACCTTGCCGGAACAAAGATGGTATGGCTGCTGTCCGTTCCGCTTATAGCGCTGTATTTCTTCTTTGGCGATAAGCTTTCCATGTTGTTTTTGGAAAACCCAACGGAGCTTGCGCTGAAAACCTCCGTAACATACCTTCGCATACTTGCGCCGTTCTATATTGTGGTATCAGCAAAGCTCGTTGCGGACGGCGTGCTACGCGGCTCGGGACGCATGAAGCAGTTTATGGCGTCCACATTCACGGATTTATTGCTTAGGGTGCTGCTTGCCGTGATATTGTCCAAAACGGCATTAGGTTCAACCGGAATATGGCTTGCATGGCCGATAGGCTGGTGCATAGCTACGGCATTGTCCGTATTCTTCTGCCGATGCAGCATAAACAGAGAGGGTGTTTGACAGATACCCCATATGATGATACAATAATAAAAAATATGTGTTCCGTGTCCGATTTGTAATCTATCGGTTAAAAGGGAAGCAGGTTAAATGCCTGCGCGGTCCCGCCGCTGTATGCGCGAGCGATGCTTCATAAAAGCCACTGTTTTATTACGGGAAGGCGAAGCAAAGCAATGATGCGCGAGCCAGAAGACCTGCACGGAGCAAGCTTCTCCACGCGGATTTGGAAACGGAAGCAGAGCAATCAATACAGCTTTTTATCTGTGCCGTTGGAGAAGTCATCCAACGGTATTTTTTATTACGGAGGTTTGAATATGAACATAAAGTGGTTTCAGGATCCCGACCATCTGGTATATATAAATGCCGAGAAGAATCTTGGCGAGCTTGAAAAAAGATTGAAGCTGCCTGGACTTTGCGAGGCTGCAAATTCCCTGCACGCGGAGCCGAATGAAGTGGGCTACACGTTAAAGGGGCCAAAGCGTACCAGCGGCAGACTGTTTATACCCGATTTAACCTTTAAGCAGCATATTGAAATGGGCGAAAACATATTTTTGTTCCTTGGGGAGATGACGGAATGCTACGTTATATTCTTCCCCATGAGCCCATCCGTTTAGGCATAGCCGCCTTCAAATCATAATTTGCTCCCGATGAGTCCCCTATATGCTTATTGATTTTGTTCGATTGCATATAGGGGAGTCTTGATTTGACAGGACTAATATGCGAATATATAATAACAGTTGTTGCGCGTTGCCGGTTACGGCAGCGAATAAAATGCAGCGGGAGATGCATTATGCCGCCCAAATTCATGTTTACATGAGAACAGATAATAGACGCCGCATAGGGTTAAGGCTGAGGAGGGTGCTTGACCGCCGCTTATTTGAACGGGCGCGTTTTTAAGAGCAACATTTACAGAATTAAACGGGAGGGTTGACAGATGAAACTGATTGAAGTAAAGAACTATGATGAACTAAGCCGCGCGGCAGCCGATATGATTATAGGCGAAATAAAGAAGAAGCCGGATTGCGTACTTGGTTTAGCCACGGGCAGCACGCCGATAGGCACATATGATAAGCTTATTGAAGCATACAAGGCAAACAGGGTATCATTTGCCAAGGTAAGCAGCATAAACCTTGATGAATATGTCGGTCTAAGTCAGTCTAACACAGAAAGCTACAGATATTTCATGAACTGGCATCTGTTTGACCATGTGGATATAGACAAGCTGAATACGCATGTGCCGAACGGATTGGCGGATGACCTTGACGGAGAATGTGCGCGTTACGATGCCCTATATGATAGTATCGGCCCTGTTGATATTCAGCTTCTCGGTATAGGCGTAAACGGACACATAGGCTTTAACGAGCCGGACGCTAAGCTGAGCGCGGCAACGCATGTTGTATCGCTTAGCGACAGCACGCGCCGCGCCAACAGCCGAAACTTCGATTCGCTTGATGACGTGCCGTATAAAGCCATAACCCTCGGCATGGCGGGCATAATGAAAGCAAAGAAGATAGTGCTGCTTGCATCGGGCGCGGCGAAGCGGGACGCAATAGAAAAAACCGTGTTCGGCGGCGTTGACCCATATGTTCCGGCAAGCTTTTTGCAGCTGCATCCCGATGTTACCGTAATTTACGATTTTGCATTGGCAGGCAAGAATATGAACTAAGCCAATATCGCTTGACTAAAGTCGGCGCATGGGCTATATTCAACATAAATACAGATAACGGAGGCATAATATGAGCAAAAAGTTAGTTGCATATTTTTCGGCCGGCGGAGTTACCGCAGCCCTTGCAAAGAATTTAGCATTGGCAATAGGCGCGGATTTTTTTGAAATAGAGCCCGAAGTAAGATATACAAAGGCCGATCTTGACTGGACAAACAAAAAATCAAGAAGCTCGGTTGAAATGAGCGATAAATCGTCCCGACCTGCCGTGGCTAAAAAGCTCGGTAATATAGCTGAGTACAGCGAGATATTCATTGGGTTCCCGATTTGGTGGTATATTGCGCCTACCATAATCAACACGTTCCTTGAAAGCTATGATCTTTCGGGCAAAACCATAGTACCGTTTGCCACCTCCGGCGGCAGCGGTATGGGCGAAACCAATGCTAACCTTGTAAACAGCTGCAAAGGCGCAAGGCTCGTTGAGGGCAAGGTTTTCGGCCGCGATGCAAGCGCCGATGAGCTTAAAAATTGGGCCGAGGAAGCTGTGAGGTAAATAATTGCAGCATCGGCTGTCTGTAAATAAAACCGTGAGTCAGGCAGAAAAGCAGCTCACGGTTTTACTTTGTTCATCTATTTCAATTTCTGCACTCCGTTCACATCTATCATTGTATCTCCCGTAAGGAGCAGCTCGCTTACCGTCACAAATTCATAGCCCTGCTCCTGTGCGGTTTTAAGCAGCGTAGGCAAATATTCCTTTATCTTGTAGCCGTTGTTGTGGCATAGTATTATGCAGCCCGGATGCAGCTTGGGAATCACGGTGTCCAATATTGTCTTTGCACTGCGTTCCTCTTTCCAGTCTATCGTATCGCCGGTGTATATAGTATGGAATAGGGCGGAAAGCATGGTGCATATAGCATATCCATAATCGTTCATTCATATCATCAATTATAATCAATGAACGGGAGCGGTAAAATGCACGTTAAAAACATATATCCCTTAAACACCACCGACGAAGAGCTTATGAGATTAGCCGAGATGGTAAGCTATTATCTCAGCAATATCGCGGCGGTGCATGCAGCAAGCGATATATCAGCCGCACCAACCGGGCGCGCGTCGGGATATAAAAACGGAGAAATATAATCCGTGATAGCGGTATATGCAAGGCAGTCCTTGGATAAGAAGGACAGCATATCCATTGAAACGCAGATAGAATTATGCAAAAGAGAGATAGGGGACGAGCCGTATAAGGCATATGTAGATAAAGGTTATAGCGGCAAAAACACGAACCGTCCGCAGTTCAAGGCCATGATGCAGGATGTTGAGAGCGGCGCTGTTAGCAAAATAATTGTATATAAGCTGGATAGGCTCAGCCGCTCCACGCTTGACTTCGGCGAGCTTATGGACGCATTGAGCAAGCGCAACGTGGAGTTTTCGTCCACAAGGGAAAAGTTCGATACCTCAACGCCCATCGGCAAGGCCATGCTTAACATAATAATGGTATTCGCTCAGCTTGAACGCGAAACCATTCAGGTGCGCGTGCAGGATAATTTCCGTATGCGGTCATCGCGCGGCGCATATGATGCCAAAGCCCCGTATGGCTACGTCAAAACAAAAACGACCGTTCAAGGTAAAGCGGTAAGCACTCTTAAACCGGACGAGGTATATTCCGCAACGGTAAAAAGAATATTCGAGCAGTACGCATACACCACCGCATCCTTGGGCTATATTGCCAGAACGCTGAATCAGCATGGCATAAGGTCCGCAAACGGCGCGGCATGGGATTCGTGCAAGCTTAGCAGGCTTCTTTGCAACCCAATCTATGTTAGAGCCGATGCGGATGTTTACAGATACTACCACACAATGGGCATGGAAATAACCAACGATATAGATGATTTTCGCGGCCAAAACGGCTGCATAACATATGGGCAATGGGATAGGGCAAAGAACAAGTTCGCCCAGTTGTACGGCCTTACGCTGTCCATAGGACTGCATGAAGGCATTATAGATGCAAATACATTCCTTAGTTGCCAATACAAGCTTGCCGATAACGCGCAGATAACCAACACGGGCCGCGGGAAACATTCATGGCTTACAGGGCTGCTGAAATGCGGCTATTGCGGCATGGCTATGAAAGCAACAACGTATAAGGACAATGTAACGTTCAGATGCTCCGGAGCAATGAATACGGGCATGTGCGGCAATTCGCCTTCGGTAAACGCGCGCGAGGTCGAATGCGCCGTCGGGCGGGAGATATTGGTTCATGTATCGCGGCATAGCGAGTTGACGGTTCAAAGGGGAAAATATGAGGACAGCACAACGCATGAGCGCAAAATCGCTATAGCAAAGCTGGATGAAAATATAGCAAACCTTATAACCGCCCTTGCCGACGGCACGGAGCTGACCATTAAATATATAAACGACAAAATTGCCGATTTGCAGATGCGGCGCGACGCATTGGCAGCGGAGCTTCGCAGTCACAGGAATGAAGCCGGTGAACAGAATAACATAAAGCAGCTTTCGGATTTAATCGGCCTGTGGCCCGATATGAGCATACCTCAAAAGCATGAAATCGCCATGATGCTAATCAGACGCATAGAATTGCAGAACGATATGATAAAGATATATTGGAAGTATGATTTATAGGCTTATGCTGAATGCTTAAGCGTAAACAACGCAATCAATAATCGCTTTTATGAATAATAATTCGGTTGAATAGAAAATGTCCGTTTCACATTTGGGACTATATTGGCTATAATAAGTCGGTCTGCGGTTAACGCAGAAGCATTGAAGAAAAGAGGTAAAGATACTGATGAAAAAGATTACCGCACTTTTACTTGTGCTGGTTATGGCTATTAGCCTGTCCGTTGGCTGCGCTCAGCAGGATAATGTGACTCCGGTCGATCCTACCGATTCGCCCGCCGTTACCGATACTCCTGCTGCCGATCCTGCTCCGGAAGCTTCCGCTCCCGCCGAGCCGGAAAAGCCCGCTCTCTCCGGTACGATGAAGGTGGTTGCCACAGGCGATATCTATGGCCCCCTGTTTGATGAGTTCACCAAGGATACCGGCGTTACCGTTGAGAGCCTATCCATGTCCTCCGGCGAAGTGCTGTCCAAGCTGCGCGCCGAGGGCGGCACTCCTTCTGCCGATTTGTGGTTCGGTGGCGGAATCGATGCCTTCATGAGCGCTGCGGATGACGGTCTGCTTGAAAGCGTTGTGTTCGATGCGGCCAACGAGCTTGCGCCCGAGTTCCGCGATGCGGAAGGTTATTGGTACTCAAAGGGTATCACCATTGTCGGCTTCCTTGTAAACGACGGTCTGCTTGAGGAGCTCAAGCTGGATAAGCCCGCTTCATGGGACGATCTTACCAATGAACAGTACAAGGACGAAATCGTAATGTCCAATCCCGCCGTATCCGGCACCAACTATGCCGTGGTGAATGCACTGCTGCAGGCCAAGGGCGACGCAGGCTGGGATTACTTTGAAAAGCTGAATGAGAACATAGCCTACTACGGACGCCGCGGTTCAGACCCCAAGAACAAGGTCACTGCCGACGAATTCGCTATTGGCATCACCTATGTTGACCCCAGCATTGAAAAGCTGACCGAGGATTACAATGTTTCCGTTATCTATCCTTCCGATGGTATACCCTGGGTATCCGAAGGCGTAGCCGCGTTCAAGAACGCTGAAAACGTTGAAGCCGCAAAGGCATTCATCGAATGGCTTTTCAGCAACGACGATCATCTTCGCCTGCTTGCTTCCATAGAGAACAAGACCGGCGCCAAGATAATCAAGCCCACGCTTGAAGGCGTTGAGTTGACCTATGATGCTTCCATACTGATGGAAGAGGATCTGTCCCTGTTCGGCAAGCAGCGCGAAGAAATACTCGCTCGCTTTGAAACGCTGATGGGCGACAAGGCCGCTGCGGAATAAATGACGTCCGCTTCTAAACACACGAATAAAAGGGCATGTAACAATGCCCTTTTTCGCGTTGGTGAACGCGCTGCGGATACCGCCGTGCTGTGCGCGCTGCTTGGCGGGGTACTGCTCTTTATATTGTGGCCCATGCTTTGCATTGCGCTTAGAAGCTTCCGCGCCGCGGATGGCGGCTTTACGCTTGAAGCCTATCGCACGGTTGTTGCAAAGTACGGCACAAGCATGCGCAACAGCCTTGTTGTTGGCGTATGCACAGCCGTTTGCACAACGGTTTTGTCCATGTCCGCCGCGCTGACGTGCGCCACGCGCCGCTCATTGGGGCGCACGCTGTGCATGCTTCTTTTGACCGCGGCAATGGTTGCGCCGCCGTTCGTTTCATCGCTTGCTTATATTCAGCTCTATGGCCGGCGCGGATGGATAACATTCCGCCTGCTCGGGCTTAGCTGGAATCCGTATAATCTTGTGGGGGTCGTGGCGATGCAGTCGCTTTCGTTCACGCCGCTCAACGCGCTTTTTCTTATAGGCGTGCTTGATAAGCTTGATGCGGACAGTCTGCGTTCCGCTCGGGATTTGGGCGCAAAACCTTCTGCCATACTGCGCGATATAGTGCTGCCGCTTATGCGTCCGGGGCTGCTTGTGAGTATGCTGCTTTCGTTTGTCCGCTCGTTAGCGGATTACGGCACTCCTGTAATAATCGGCGGGCGCTCCGCAACGCTTGCGGCGGAGGTTTATTTGCAGGTGATAGGCTATTCGGACCTTGAAAAATCATCGGCAATGAATATGTTCCTGCTCGTTCCCTCAATACTTTTCTTCTTTATATATCGTGCGCTTATGCGGCGATCGGATAGGTTGACCGAAGGAAGCCGCAGTACACAGGGCGGGCTTTCGCTTCCGCTTAGCCGCTGCGGTTCGGTCGGTTATCTCTCACTCCTTGGCAGCGGGCTGTTCTTCGTGCTTATGGCTTTGCAGTATGGCTGCGTACTGCTCTCGGGATTTCTTAAAAGCAAAAAGGGCGTTTACTCATTCACGCTTGACCATTGGCACGAGCTTTGGAGCATCGGCGCTTCACCGGTTGTACGCAGCGTTGTATATGCGCTGATAGTAGCCGTTGCAGGCACGCTGTTTGCGGCGCTGTTCGCGTATTATATGGACCGCCGCCGCGTTCCGGGACGCGCAGTGTTTGATTGCCTTGCCACTCTGCCGTATATGATTCCCGGCACATGCTTTGGCATAGGCTACATACTCGCGTTCAACCATCCGCCGCTCAAGCTGACGGGAACTGCAATAATTGTGCTTGCGAACATGCTGTTCAAGCAGCTGCCAACCTCCGCTAAAATATGCTCCGCAACGCTTGCGCAGCTTCAAATTGCGCAGGAACGTTCGGCTCAGGATTTGGGCGCCGGCAGGCTTGCCGTGATACGCGATGTCGTGCTGCCCAATATGCGCCCTGCGCTGTTAAACTGCTTTGTATATAATTTTACAGCCAGCATGACAACGGCAGGTGCAATTATATTCTTAATAGATCCCGGCCGCCAGCTTGCGGTTTTTCGCCTGTTTGATGCCGTATATCGCGGAGATTATGCATTGGCATCCGTGCTGGCGAGCGTTATAACGGCAATAGTGCTGGCCGTAGAAGGACTTGTGTGGCTGCTGAGCAGAATGGAGGGCAAACGCCATGTATCTCGAACTTGATAAATTAAACAAAAGCTTTGACGGCAAACGCGCCGTATGCGATCTAACGCTTGGCGTGGATAGGGGAGAGTTGCTGTGCATCCTCGGCTCATCCGGCTGCGGCAAAACCACCACGCTCAATATGATAGGCGGCTTTCTTGCACCGGATAGCGGACGAATACTGCTTGACGGGCAGGACATTACGGGTATGCCGCCGGAGCGCCGCCCCGTTTCAACCGTGTTTCAATCGTATGGGCTGTTCCCTCATATGAGCGTGCTGCAAAACGTTATATACGGGCTTAAATTCCGCCGTTACACGCGCGCGCAGGCAAGGGAGAAGGGAATGAGATATCTTGAGCTTGTCGGCCTTGCGGACCGAGCCGATGCCCATATTCACGAAATAAGCGGCGGTCAGCAGCAGCGTGTCGCGCTTGCCCGCTCGCTTATAGTGGAGCCTAAGCTGTGCCTGCTGGATGAACCGCTGAGCAACCTTGATGCGGCATTGCGTGCGCGTATGCGCGGCGAATTGAAGCGATTGCAGCGAGAGCTGGACATTACGATGGTTTTTGTTACGCATGACCAGGAGGAGGCGCTTATACTTGCCGACAGGATAGCCGTTATGGAGCATGGCTGTCTGCTTCAGCTCGGCACGCCAGAAGAGGTGTATCGTGAGCCGACAAATGATACAATAGCTTCATTCCTCGGCCTAAAGGACATAGTATGGGGCGCGGACGGTTCCATCATGAAAATTATCAGGAGGTAAAGCACTGTGCTTGTTGATATGCATCTGCACGAAAGGACGTTTTCCGCTGACAGCTTCCTTTCGCTTGACAAAATAGTTACCATAGCCAAGGCAAAGGGGCTTGACGCCGTATGTATCACCGATCACGACAGTATGTGTCTGCGTGAAACGGCGGAGGAATACACACGCCGCACGGGCTTTCCAATATTTACGGGAATAGAGTTTTTCTCTTTGCAGGGCGATATTACCGCATGGGGCATAGAAAGCTATCCCGACCACCGCATACCCGCACAGGATTTTATAGACCTTGTTAACGCCGCCGACGGCTTTTGTGTATCCTGCCACCCATTCCGCAACAATAACCGCGGGTTGGAAGAAAAACTGCGCGACGTTCGCGGTCTAAACGGCGTTGAGGTGCTAAACGGTAGCGCGGACATGGATGCCAACCGCACCGCATTGCGCTTTTGCCGCGAGCTTGGATTGCAGGCAATAGGCGCAAGCGATGCCCACACCACGGAACAGGTAGGAAAATATGTTACCTATTTGCCCGAACTTGTCACGACCCTTCCGGACTTTATAGCGCAGCTTCGCACGCTGCCCACCCGCCCCGCAATTTGGAACGGTATGGGCTATGATGTTGTGGATGAGTTTTGATAAAAAGGACAAGAGCAGGATGTATACGCAGATGCATGTATAGAGAAAATATGACGGAAAAACGAGGAAGCACAACTGCTTCCTCGTTACAACGCTGCTGTATACATAACTTACAGGCTGTAACTGCTGATTCAAATAATCTCTATCCATGCCTTATAATAATCCCAGCGCGTTTGATCCTCATAAGCAATTGTAATGTAGCGCACAATAATTTCACCGATGTTATAGCCGCGCGAGGTTAGATGGTTAATCGCTTCATCTAAATTTGTGTGTTTACGGTTTGATATCTCAATGCGCAATATGAACTGTACAAAGTGGCGGTCTCCCTCCGTGAAAGTCCAGGCAAGATTTTCATCCGGCCCGCAGGATTCAGCAGCCCATCCCCATATCCATCGATAATCCGGCGGCCCCAA
The DNA here is from genome assembly GCA_902475645.1 of uncultured Christensenellaceae bacterium. Lineage (GTDB taxonomy): Bacteria > Bacillota > Clostridia > Christensenellales > CAG-138 > Phil1. Next base: position 13,292 of record CABSAH010000028.1, read on the forward strand.
ACGCACTCCTGCAAACTGATATTGTCCGGAAAAGTATTTTTTCCATACCTCCTTATCGTAAAGCTTGGAGTGACTGAGAATGAGCGGTATATCAGGCTGCGCTTCCGTATAAGGGTGCTCCTGAATGTATTCAAGCTCATCCATTAGGCTAAGGTTTTTTCGCAGCATGGAATAGGTACTCTGCAAGCTGCTGATCTGTGCTTCAAGCTCGCTTTTTTTCTTCAAATACAACGCATTGCTGTCTGCAAGACTGAGCGTTTGATATTCTTTTATAGCTTTAACAGGAATGCCTAGATTGCTCAGATAACAGATATCGCTAAGATCCA
>CABSAH010000029.1 GCA_902475645.1 uncultured Christensenellaceae bacterium
GCGGCAAATCAACGCTGCTCAGGCAGTATCAGGATGCGCTCAGGCAGCGCGGCGGGAGTGAAGAACAAATAATATCCGTCAATGTTGAGGAGCTGGAAAACGAGCCCCTGCTTGATTACCATGCGCTGTATGATCACATAAAGGCGCGGCTTTGCGGCGGCAGAATGACGTATATATTCCTTGATGAAATACAGAAGGTGCCTTTTTACGAAAAGGCTGTGGACAGCCTTTATGTTAAGGAAAATACGGATATATACCTAACCGGCTCCAATGCGTATATGCTTTCGGGGGACCTTGCAACGCTGCTTACCGGGCGCTATGTTGAGCTTTCCATGCTGCCGCTGTCCTTTGGCGAATACTGCCGCGCGGCGGGCTGCACGGGCGAAGCGGCGCTCAATGAATACATGCGCTACGGTGGAATGCCGTATATAGCCGCAATGGATAAAACGCCGGACAAGGCGGATACATACCTTGAAGGAATATATAATACCGTTATCGTGCGCGATATAGAGGACCGCCAGGCCCGCAGGGAAACGGATCCTGCCAAGCGCAAGGTTACGGACATTGCGCTGCTCAAATCCATCGCCCGTTTTCTTGCGGGCAGCGTGGGCAGCCCCATATCGATAAAGAGCGTTTCGGACTACCTTATATCCGGCGGAAGAAAAGTGTCCCCGAACACGGTGGACGATTATATGGAAGCGCTCAGGGAATCGTTTGTATTCTATCCCGTTGAGCGGTTCGATATAGTGGGCAAGCAGCTGCTCAGGGCCAACAAAAAATGGTATATAGTCGATCTTGGGCTTAGGAACCACATATTGCCGCGCAGCAATTACGACTTGGGCTTTTCAATAGAAAACATAGTGTATTTTGAGCTGCTCAGGCGCGGGTATCAGGTGAACATAGGCAAATACGGTGCGGCGGAGGTGGACTTCGTTGCCCGTAAGCGCGACGAAATAGCCTATTATCAGGTAACGGCAAGCATGACCGCGCCCGAAACATTTGAGCGCGAAATGCGCCCGCTCAGGAGCATACGCAATAATTACGAAAAAACCGTGCTTACGCTTGACCGTTTCAGCACGGGCAATTACGATGGAATACGCGTTATCAATCTTGTGGATTGGTTAGGACAATAAAGGAGCACACGATGCAGACATATGACCTGTTTGACATAATCGGCCCGCGGATGGTGGGGCCGTCGAGCAGCCACACGGCGGGCGCGGCGCGGCTGGGGCGCATGGCCAACAAAATCGCCGGCGGGCATGTTAAGCGCGCGCACATAACGCTTTTCGGCTCGTTTGCCACCACCGGGCGCGGCCACGGCACGGATAAGGCCATTGTGGCGGGCATACTGGGCATGGAGCCGGACGACGAGCGGCTCAGATATTCAATGCTGCTTGCCAAGGAGGCGGATGTGGAGATTTCCGTTGATTTCAGCGAGGAAATGCGGGATCATCCCAACACCGCCGAAATAGAAATCGAAACGCGCAGCGGCAAAAAGACCCGCGTCTGCGGCGCAAGCATAGGCGGAGGCAGCATACTTATAACCGAAATAAACGGGCTTGAAATGGAGCTGAGCGGCGAATATCCCGCCATTATAGTGCGCCACAGGGACGCGCCGGGCGTTATAAACACCGTTACAAACATTCTTGCCAACGAGCATGTTAACGTTGCGTTCATGCGCGTATTCCGCCACGCGCGGCGGCAGGATGCATGCATGGTGATAGAGACGGACTCGCCCGTGAGCGAGCGGGTATGCAGGCTTATACTTGACTGGAACGAGAATATTTCGGGGGTGCTTGCCGTATGACGGGCTATTGCTTCACGAATGGAGAAGAACTTATCGCCATCTGCAAAAAAGAGGGGCTTACAATAAGCGAAGTGATGCTCCGCCGCCAGCAGGAGCTTTCCGACGACACGGCGGAAAACATATTGAAGGAGCTTAAAACAACGCTGCACGCCATGAAGCGGAGCGTTGAGGAAGGGCTGACGGAGGAGCTGGAAAGCGTATCCGGCCTTTCCGGCGGGGACGCAATGCGCCTGAACGACCGCGCGGAGAAGAACGCGCTCAGCGGCACGCTTGCGGCTAAGGCCGCGGCGGCGAGCATGGCCGTGGTTGAAGTGAACGCGGCAATGGGCCGCATAGTTGCGGCGCCCACCGCGGGCGCAAGCGGAATACTGCCGGGCGTGCTTTTCACCTGTGCAAAGGAGCGCGGCTGGAACGACGAAAGGCTGCTAAGCGGCCTGCTTACCGCGGGCGCGATAGGCAGCATAATAGCCGCAAACGCCAGCATAAGCGGCGCGGAGCACGGCTGCCAGGCGGAGACCGGCTCCGCCGCGGCAATGGCGGCGGCTGCGCTTTGCGAGCTGGACGGCGGCAGCGCGGACAGGTGCCTTAACGCGGCGGCGATAGCGCTGAAGAACGTTATGGGCCTTGTGTGCGATCCGGTTGCCGGCCTTGTTGAATGCCCGTGCATAAAGCGCAACGCGCTCGGCGCGATGAATGCGCTAATCAGTGCGGATATGGCGCTTGCGGGCATACCCAGCCTTATCCCCTTCGATGAAACCGTTATGGCAATGCGCTCCGTGGGCCGCCTTATGAGCCCCGACCTGCGCGAGACCGCGCGCGGCGGCTGCGCCGCCACCCCCACCGGCCGTGCCATACGCAAAAAGCTCGGCCTGAACGAGATTGAGGAGGAGTAGGGCATGGCAGTGAAATCCTGCTTATGCAGGGCGAAATCCACCTGACGGCGGGTGAGCGTAAGAGATTGTAAAGATGTGGGGACGCTGTGCGTCCCCTTTTGAGTATTGCTTACTCTTCCTCTATATCATATTTCACTATTTCGCCCGTTGCGGCATTTATTTCGTATTCGTATTCGTAATTGCCGCACTCAAAGTCTATTTCGTATACCGTTATGCCGTCCTCGCGGTCGAGCTCGCATTCGAATTCGCGTATGCTGCCTTCGCTTACGCCCGCGTGGGCAAGGGCGATCTGCTTTGCCTTTGATTCGCCTATGTATCCGCTTTCGGCATTGGCGGTGGGCTTGGGGGTGGATGAAGGGGTGGGGGTGGATGCGGGCGCGGTCGCTGCGTCGGGCGCGGGGGAGGGGGAGACGCTGCCGCGCCTGTCGGCCTCAAACTTTATTATTTCGCCCGTTTTGGCGTTTATGTCGTATTCGTATTCGCTGCCGGCGCAGTCGAATTCCAGCTCGTATATCATTGCGCCGTGCTCGTAGTCCATTTCAAATTCGTAATCATAAATGTCGCCTTCGTTCACGCCCGCGTGGGCAAGGGCGATCCGCTTTGCCTCGGCCTCGCCTATGTATGCGCGCTCGCTTGCCGTGCCGGCGGAGGTCACGTTGGCTATGCTCTTTGTGCCGCTTTCGCCTATCAGGTTCAGCTCGTTCACGCTCAGCCCCGCCAGCTCTTCAAACGTATGCGTGGCGTTGTTTTCGGTTATCTGCCGTATAAGCTGCGCCTTGCCCTCCGTTATGCCGTATTCCTCGGCAAGGCGTTTGGTTTCGGGGTCGCTCGTTATGGTTTGGCTCAGCACCGCGCCCTGAAAGCTGCCGGTGTTCAGCATATCCGTCACCTCCGCGCTGAGCGCGCTCTGCATTGCGGCGTTCTTCTCCGCGTCGTCCCCGTTAACGCTTATAAGTATTGAATTGGCCATTTCGGAAATGTAGCCTTCGCGCAGCATGGAGCCTATCAGCGCGTTCACGGCAACCTTTATGTCGCTGCCTTCAAGCTTCATGTCGCCTATCACCTTTTTGCCGTCCTCATTTTTGGGCGTAACGTAAACTACCTTTTCGCCCTTGTTTACGCCTATTTCAATGCTGGGGTTCACGTCCAGCGCAACGGTTGACGCAACGCCGTACCTTTCGCCGTATGCATAGCTGCCAATTATCATCAGCACCAGCGCCGCAGCAGCGGCGGCTATTCGGGCGAATGTTTTGTTAATGCTCTTCTTTGCCTGTTTATTTTCCAATGGTATTACCTTGCCTTTCTGTTCTTTGCATTTTTCCGTCACCTTGTCCAGCTGATACGGGGCGGCATTGACAAATGCGCGCTTCACGCTCCGCTCTATCTTATCGTTTTTCATGCTAAATGCCCTCCGTCTGCATAATATTTGCCTTCAGCTTTTTTATGGCCCTGCTGTATTTTGAAAGTACCGCCGTAAGGGTCATGCCCATCAGATGCGCGGTTTCGCGGTGCTTCATGCCGCCCACCGCGTGCAGAACGACTATTTGCCGCTCCGCGTCGTCAAGCGCGTTCATGCATTGCTCCAGCACCAATCTGTCCTCGCTCGATACCGCCGCCTGCTCAACATAGCTTTCCCAATCCTCCATCGGGGCATGGGCGTGCTTTGCGCGCTCCCGCAGCCGGTCCAGGCATATGTTGCGGGTTATTGCTATAAGCCAGGCCATCGGCTTCCCCTGCGGCCTGTATGTTCCCGCGCCCGCGTATGCCTTCACGAAGCAGTCCTGCGCCGCCTCCTCCGCGTCGTGCCTGTTTTTCAGCATGGACAGCGCGAATGCGTATACCGCCGCGTTGGCAATGTTATAAAGCGGCTCCATGGCTGCCGCGTCGCCGTTTGCCAGGCGGGCAATGCATCGCTCCATCGTTTCGCGTTCGTCCGCGCTCTGCGGGGCAACGGTATTAAGGCATATCAGCATCGTTCAGCGCTCCTTTCATAATGTAAACGGAAAAACGCCGCGTTTTATTGCGGCAAGGATAAAAAATATTATAGCATATAAAATTGGACGCGGTTAACCGCGTCCAATTGCTTTGCAATCCTTTTACTTATTCGCCAGCATTTCCTTTGTTTTCATAAGCCGCGTCAGGTTGCCGCGCTCGTTTTCGTCCAGCTTCATGGTGATGGCGCGGATAGCCTCGTCAAACTGGGGAATCATAACGTACTCAAGCGCGTTCACGCGGCGGCGGGTCTTTTCGATCTCGTCCGCAAGGCGGTTGCATATCTTTTCAACCTCCGCAAGCTCAATGAGCAGCGGCAGCAGCTCGCTGAACTGCTTCACCGCGCCGTCCAGCTCCGCGCTGGTGTTGGCCATGCCGTAGGGCAGCTCTATCGCGTCCGTGCTTGCAACAAGGTCAAGCTTGGGCGCCTGCACGCCGAGTACCTGCTGCGTGCCTACCGTTATTTTGGCGGGGCGGGCGGGGTAGCACAGCGCTTCCTCTATATCCGCGTTGCCCATGCCCGCGCGCGCCAGCACAAAGCTTTGCATAGCCTGCCCAAGCTTTTCTTCCACCTGCTCGCGCAGCTCCTTGTTCCGCCGGACGTATATTATGAAGCGGCGCACCATCTCGTCCCGCTTGTCCTTCATCAGCTTATGACCGCGGACGGCGACCTTCTTTTTCTTTTTCAGGTTGGAAAGCTCCATCCTTGTGGGCTTTACCTGCAATGCAGCCATAGTTCGCCTCCTTTGCTATGCCGTGCGGCTTATTCTTCCGCCTTGGGCAGATATTTGTCCAAATATTCGTCCCTTATGCGCTTCAATTCCGTGCGCGGCAGTATGGACAAAAGCTGCCAGCCTATGTTCAGCGTTTCCTCTATGGTGCGGTTGGTGTAATACCCTTGGGAAACGTACTGCTCTTCAAATGCGTCGGCAAACTTTGCGTAAAGCTTATCCGTGTCGCTCAGCGCCGCGTCGCCCAGTATTACGGCCAGCTCCTTCGCGTCCTTACCGCGGGAATACGCGGCGAAGAGCTGATTCATGGTGTCGGCATGGTCCTCGCGCGTTTTGCCTCTGCCTATGCCCTTGTCCTTCAAGCGGCTAAGCGAAGGCAGCACGTTTATGGGCGGCGTAATGCCGCGGCGGTGCAGCTCGCGCGAAAGGATTATCTGCCCTTCGGTAATGTAGCCGGTCAGATCGGGTATGGGGTGGGTAATGTCGTCCTCGGGCATGGAGAGTATGGGTATCATGGTTATCGAACCCTTGTTGTCCTTTATCCTGCCCGCGCGCTCATACATTGTTGCAAGGTCGGTATAAAGATAGCCCGGGTAACCCCTGCGGCCCGGAACCTCCTTACGGGCGGCGGAAACCTCGCGCAGGGCCTCGGCATAGTTGGTTATGTCCGTAATTATAACAAGCACGTGCATGCCGAGATCGTATGCCAGATACTCCGCGGCGGTTATTGCCATGCGCGGCGTGGCGATACGCTCTATCGCCGGGTCGTTTGCAAGGTTAACGAACGTTACCGTGCGGTCTATTGCGCCGGTGGAGCGGAAATCGTTTATGAAGAAGTCCGCTTCCTCAAACGTTATGCCGACAGCCGCGAAAACAACAGCGAAGCTTTCGTCCGCGCCCAGCACCTTCGCCTGGCGCGCAATCTGCGCGGCAAGCTGCGCATGCGGCAGGCCGCTGCCGGAGAATACGGGCAGCTTCTGGCCCCTGACGAGCGTATTCAGTCCGTCTATCGCGCTTATGCCCGTCTGAATAAATTCGGAAGGATAGTCGCGCGCGGCGGGGTTTATGGGCGCGCCGTTTATGTCCATGCGCTTTTGGGCAATCAGCGGCTCGCCGTCGTCCTTGGGGCGGCCCATGCCGTCGAATACCCTGCCCAGCATGTCCGGCGCCACGGCAAGCTCTATGCTGTGGCCCAAAAAGCGCGCCTTGGAATCGCTTATCCTCAGGCCCTGAGAGCCTTCAAAAAGCTGAAGCAGCGCTTTGTCCTGATTTATTTCCAGCACCCTGCCGCGGCGTATTTCGCCGTTGGCCTGCTCTATTTCAACCAGCTCGTCGTACTTAACGCCCTCCACGCCTTCAACCATCATCAGCGGGCCTACGACTTCTTTTATTGTGCGGTATTCTTTACGCATCCTCGTTACCTCCGTCCGTCAGGCTCCTTATTTCGGAATTAAGCTCGGCCATTATTTCGCCATAGCGCGCCTTGGTTTCGCTTTCCGGAACGTATTTCAGCCTGCCTATGGCTTCGCGCACGGGCAGCGTGCTCAATTTATTGAAGCTTGCGCCGTTTTCAAGCGCGTCCTTGCCCAAATCATAATAGGCAAGTATGGTTTTTAGCATCATGCACTGCTTTTCGGGGGAGGTGTAAGTATCCACCTCGTGGAAAGCGTTCTGGTGCAGATAATCCTCGCGTATGCTGCGCGCGGCCTCAAGCGTGAGCCTGTCGGCAAAGCTGAGCGCGTCTATACCCACAAGGCGGACTATTTCCTCAAGCTCGCTTTCCTCCTGAAGTATGGTCATGGTGCGCTTTACCATGCCGGCCCATTCGCCGCTCACGTTGCGGTCGAACCAGTTTTCCAGCCTGTCAAGATAAAGCGAATAGCTTTGCAGCCAGTCTATCGCGGGGAAGTGGCGCGCATAGGCAAGCTTGCTCGAAAGGCCCCAGTATACCTTAACTATTCTAAGCGTCGCCTGCGATACGGGCTCGCTTATGTCTCCGCCCGGGGGTGAAACCGCGCCTATGGCGGTTATTGCGCCGGTGCGCCCTTCCTTGCCCAGCGCCCTTACGCAGCCCGCGCGCTCATAGAACTCCGCAAGGCGGCTCGATAGATACGCGGGGTAGCCTTCTTCGCCGGGCATTTCCTCAAGGCGGCCGCTCATTTCGCGCAGCGCCTCCGCCCAGCGGCTGGTGGAATCCGCCATTATGGCCACCTTATAGCCCATGTCGCGGAAATATTCGGCTATTGTTATGCCGGTATATATGCTCGCTTCGCGCGCGGCCACGGGCATGTCCGACGTGTTTGCTATAAGCACCGTGCGCTTCATAAGGCTCAGCCCCGTGCGCGGGTCCTTGAGTTCGGGGAACTCCATAAGCACGTCCGTCATTTCGTTGCCGCGTTCGCCGCAGCCAACGTATACTATAATGTCTGCATCGGCCCACTTGGCAAGCTGATGCTGCACAACGGTCTTTCCGCTGCCGAACGGCCCGGGAACCGCCGCCACGCCGCCCTTTGCAACGGGGAACAGCGTGTCTATTACCCTTTGGCCCGTTACCATCGGCTCCGTGGGGGCAAGCTTTTCCTTATAGGGCCTGCCGCGGCGCACGGGCCACTTCTGGAGCATGGGCAGCTCGATTTCGCCCTTATCGGTAGCGATTTTCGCTATCGGCTCAAGCACGTTCGCTTCGCCCGAATATATCCATGTTACCTTGCCGCTTACGCCGTTGGGCACCATTATTTTATGGAGCACGGCATCTGTTTCCTGCACCGTGCCCAGCACGTCGCCCGCGCTCACGTCGTCGCCCACGTTTGCAACGGGAACAAAGCTCCAAAGCTTTTCGTGGTCAATGGCGTTTACGCTTATGCCGCGGTTTATTCTGTCTCCCGCCTGCTCGCGTATAACGTTCAGGGGGCGCTGTATGCCGTCGTATATCGATTCTATAAGCCCCGGCGCAAGCTCAACGCTAAGCGGCGCGCCCGTCGATTCAACCGGCTCGCCCGGGCCTATGCCGCCCGTTTCTTCATATACCTGTATGCTCGCGCGGTCAGAGCGCAGCTCTATAACCTCGCCTATAAGCTTTTTTTCACTAACGCGCACAACGTCGTACATTTGAACGTCCGCCATGCCGTCGGCCACTATAAGGGGGCCTGATACCTTCACTATGGTTCCTTTTACTGCCATGTGCCGCTCCTTATCAATTAAATAATATGTCTGCGCCTATCGCTTTTTCAACGTTGCTCTTTATCTGCGCCATTGCAACGCCCGTGCTGCCGTGCGAATCGGGAATGGGAATTATCGCCGGCACGGATTCGCGCTTGTATTGCTCCACCGCTTCGCCGCACTGGGCAAAAAGCGGCTCGGTTATGAATATCACCTTAACGCCGTCCTTGGCAAGCCTGTGTATGCGCCGCGCAGCCGCCGCGCCGTCCGTTTCCGCAAATACGGCAAGCCCCGCCGCCTTTGCAAGCAGCACGCTGTCGCGGTCGCCTATCATGGCTATTTCGTTGAAATCATTCGCCATATAGCATCCTCATCCTTTCCGCGATAACGTCCGCGCCGAGCCTGTTCCTCAGCGCCGTCATAACAAGCCTTATAACCCTTGCCTCCTGCCGCTTTGCAAGCAGAAAGCCTATTACGGGGGCAATGGTATCTATATCGCCCTTGCCGCGCGAGGCTAAGCGCATAAGCGCATTGTCCCGCGCCCGTTCAAGCGCCGCCGCGCTGCCGCTTTGGGCGTATTCCTCAAGCCCCTTGCGCATTTCCGCCTTCAGTTCGCCTGCGGGCAGCGTTTTTGCGCAGCCTTCGCCCATGTGGGCCTTGTATGCCTTTATTACGGCTGCCGTTTCAATGTCCCCGCCCGTGAGCAGAAGCGCTTCAAGCCGCCTTTCGTCCGCGCCGAGCGCCTTCATGCGCGCCATGGCTATAAGATTGTCGAAATCGCACGTTGCCTTAAAATAGGCTTTTACAAAGCCGTCCCCGTTCGCAAGGGCGTGGTCAATATAGCCCTGGTCTATAATGGTGCTTATGCGCGCGGGGTCTATGCGTCCGGCGGATATTTCAGCCTCCGCCCTGTCCATAGCGGCGGCCATATTCTCCGGCAAAGCCCTGTAATCCTTTGCCTGCACCATGCGCATCAGCTCCTTTGGCTCATATAGCCCGCCGTTTGCATAAACGTCGCCCTCGGGGGCGTTTATAAGCCGCTGCTTTAGGAACAGCTTCAAATTGGTAACGTCCGCGCCCATGAAGAATATGTCCGTTAGCATTTCGTTCGTGGTCACTTCTTTTATAAGCGCGTTCGTCCTTTCAAGCTCGCCCTCTATAAGCGCCTCGCTGTCAAGATATTCGGCCTCCGGCCTTGCGCCGTAGCCCGCCTCCGTAAGTATGCGCCATGCTTCATCGGCCGTGCCTTCGCTCATCCGCTTCACCGTTTCGCGGTCTATAAGGCTGCGCTCACGCGAGCGTATGCGCGAAACGGCGTATATTGCGCTGTTCTGTGGCATAATCGTGTTACCGCCTTCCCTTTAGACTTTATCGGCTGAACAGTATTGCAGCCACCGCGCTTTCCTCCGCCGCGCGCACTTCCCTGAGCACCGCCGCAAAGGAGCAGTTCTTTTCGTAGCCCGCGGCCCTTAGTATGAATCCGCCCTTTATGCCTGCGTCCGCCTGCCCCAATGTAAGCGGGGCGCGGTTGCTTTGGGCAAGCGCTGCGTTAACCTCGTCCAGCACGCGCCTTGCGTTTTCCGCATCCCGCGCGGCGGGCATAACGGCTTCGCCGCCCTCGGCCTCGCGCAGAAGCAGCGCCTTTATAAGCGCGCTGCGTTCGGCGTCGCTCTGCTGCTCCATGCGCTCCGCCGCCAGCGCAAACGCCTCGTCTATAAGCGTGCGCTTCACCTTCAATGCGTATTTTCTTGAATCAAGCGCGGCATTGGTGCGGTTCTTCTCCTGCGCCGCGTCGTTAAGCCGCCTTGCTCTAAGCTCCGTTTCGTTTTCTATGCGGAAGCATTCGTCCTTGGCTATCAGCATTATCTCAGCCGCCTGCGCGTCGGCATCGGCCGTCATGGCGTCCGCCTCCGCCCGTGCATCCGCCAGTATGCGCCCTATCAGCGCATCGGCGCCCGAATTGTTGTTCAGCATACCCGGTTCCTCCCCACGCAAAAATTACGCGAAGAGCACCAGGAACACGCTGACTATAAGCGCAAGCAGTGCGTAGGTTTCAACCATCAGCGCAAGCATCATGCCGTTGCCGAAGCCGTCCGCGCGCTTTGCAAGCATCTGTATGCCGCTTACCGAAACATTGCCCTGGTGTATTGCGGAAATAAGGCCGCCGACGCCGACAGGCAGACCGGCTATCAGGTAGGAAAGACCCTTTTGCAGGGTTATGCCGTCCGTATTGCCGCCAAGAATTCCGGAGAATATAAGTATAAGTATTGCAACGGCGAAGCCGTATATGCCCTGCGAGCCGGGCAGAAGCTGAAGCACCAGGCAGTTACCGAAGCGCTCGGGCTGATCCGCTATAACGCCGGCCGCCGCCTGGCCCGCCCTGCCAACGCCTATCATGGAGCCTATGCCCGCAAGTATCGCCGCAATGAATACGCCGAGCGCCGTAAACAGTATGCCGACGTGGTTTTCGGTCAGGTTAGAAAAAATGCTTGCGTTCTGGGCTATGTTTTCCATTTCAAAAAGTAGGGTTTCCATTGTGTTATCTGCTCCTTTTTAATGTTTGTTGAATAATTTTATTTGCTCCCGCCGGGGCGGGTAAAACGAAGGTTAGTCGGATGCTTTATCCATTATGTTCACGGTTTCCGTATTCATGCAAAGCGGCCTGAACCTTACGCCGTCCGCCTCGTAGAACTTGCCGAAGAACTCAATGAACTGAAGCCTTGCCGTATGCGCAAACGCGCCCAGCGTATTTATGAAAAGGCTGAACAGGTGCAGCACGATAAGCAGCACCGCCGCGAACAGGAAGCCTATTATAATGCCCGCTATGCCAAGGCCGCCGAACGCATCGCCCACCATGCCGCCTATAAGATTGAACACCATGCCCATTGCGCCGGAAACGAGGCCGAGCGCGAATATGCGCACATATGAAAGAATATCGCTCAAATACCCGGTTATGTTATAGAGCGCGCTTAAGCCCTTGCCAAGGCGCAGTATTGGATTTTTGACCGAACGGCCGGAGAACAGCAAAAGCATACCCCCGCCGAGTATTATAAGCACAAGCGACACCGTTTTTATTGCGGGCGCGGCAAAAAGCAATATAAGCCCCGTTAAAAGCAGCATCCAGCTAAGCTGATCGAATATTGCGCTTTGTGGGTCGCCGTCGCGGAAGCACATATACATTTTGACTATTATGCCCGTATACATATGCACAAGGCCCAACCCGCAGGACAGCAGCATCATCTGCATAACGTCCGTCATGGGGTCGAACAGCAGCGGGAATATATCCGTATTGAACAGCTTGTTCCAGTCCACGCCGAAGAACGTGCCTATGAACGGCGCGCACAGCATTGTTGAAAGCCCGCCGTAGGTTATTACCTTTACCAGCTTTGCCGTATCCCCGCGCGGCTTTATGAAGCGGGTGAAAAGCAAGCCGCCTATGAAAAGCAGCAGGCCGTAGCCGAAGTCCGAAAGCATCATGCCGAAGAACAAAAAGTAGAACGGCGCCATCACCGCCGCCGCGTCCACCCCGCGATACGAGGGCAGCGCGTACATTTCGGTTATGACCTCAAACGGCTCTATAAGCTTTTTATTCTTGGTAACGCTGGGCGGATTTTCATCGTCGTAAGGATCGCGCGTTTCCATATAATACGCATCCGTAACGGAGGATACGGCAAGCCGTATTTCGTCCAGCTTGTCCGCACGCGCCCAACCGTCCAGTATATATACGCATTGGGTGGCTTTAAGCGCCGTTTCGCCCTCCGCACGCTGCTTTTCTATTGCGTATGCGTCGGCCGCCATGTCAAGCTCGGCGCGCTTTTCGGCCGCGGCGGTAAGCTCGAGCGCAATGCGTTCAAGCTCCGCGTCAATAGCCGCTATCTGCTCCGCCGCCCTTTCTATGTTTTCGCTTGCGGTGCCGGTGAGCTTTGGCGGTATGAATTCGTTAAGCCCCGCGTCCTTAACGTAGCGCAGTATAACGTCCCGCGCGTCCTTTGCGCAGGCTATGACCACCGCCTTGCCGCCCTCGCTTGCATAGACTTCAAGCCCTATGCGCTCGTCAAGCACCGCTTCAAGCTGCCCTATCGCGTCCATGGCCTTGGCGTCCGCCGTGCCAAGAATATAGGCAATATGCCGCGTTGCGTGTATATCCTCAAGCGGGGTCAGCATTTCGCGGAAGGGCGCAAGCTGCGCCGTAAGCGCAAGCAGCCTTTCCCGCTCCGCTCTTTGAACCGCCTGCTCCGCCTCCAAAGCCTCTATGCTTTGGCAAAGCTCGTCCCCCTTTGGCTTGGCTGTTGCAAGCTCCTCCTCCGTGCATTGCGGGGTGGGGGAGAGCATGGGCTTTTTGTAATACGGCTTTATGGCCTTGCGCGCCGCGTTAAGCCTATCCGCCTTGGCGGTAAGCTGCCTTAGCCTTTCGCTGTCGCTCAATTCCCCTTCGGAAATGAGCTGAACGGCATTGAGCCTTTGGAGCGCATGAAGGGTGCTGTCCCTTTCGCACGGCAGACCTATAAGCGTAAGCCGCTTCATCGGAACTATCATGCCTGCCCCGCCTTTCCTATTATATATTCCGCCGCCGCAAAAAGCTGCTTTTCGGCTTCGGCGCGCTCGCCGTCCGCTTTTTTGGCGTTTTCGGCCATTATTGCGCGGTAAAGCTTCCGCCCTTCGGCCTCCGCCCTTTCCTCCGCCGCGGATAGCTGCGCGCGCTGCTCCGTGCGTGCATCGGCTGTGGCTTTGTCCGCCGCGGCCTGCGCCGCGTCAATGCGTTCGCGCGCTTCCGCCGCGGCCTGTTTTTTTATCGCCGCTGCCTGCTCCTCCGCTGCGGCAATGCGTTCAATCATGGTTGCCAAGGCTTTCTCCTCCTTTTGCTTACGCCCGTGCCATAAGCAATGATTATTGCTTGCATTTGGCATATAACGGCATTTCAATACATTGTTACACGATGCGGTTCTTAGCCCGCTAATCATAATTATAAATAAATA
>CABSAH010000030.1 GCA_902475645.1 uncultured Christensenellaceae bacterium
TGGTAATGGAACAAATCATCCATATTCTTTCCTTGCAGTAATCGTTTCGTTGATTCCGCTGTCTATGATATTGCTTTGGTACGGGGGGTACCTCGAAACTGAACTTCGTAAAAGGTGCTATTTCTCTATCTTGCGCACCGGAAACATTGTCGTATGGGCAATATCTAAAATAGTAAATTGTATAATCATTTCCATACTCTATGCCCTTATATTATCAGTTATTATATGGCTATTGACAGGTATGAAGCCGTGCGGTGAAAGTGAATCGCTCTTCTTATATAGTGAACTTCACTATCTCACATCAACACACATGATATATTTTCTGCTGTTTTTCATTGTGCGCATAACAACGATACTGCTCATTCAACTGTTTACCATGCTCACTTTCGCAAACAGCAAACTTAGTGCCTCTTCGGCTTTATTATATACATTTTGTTGTCTCGCTATGCCACGATGGATGATATATTTGCCAGTAGGGTCAACGATGTTGGTGCAGGGTTTGGCTTCGGGAGGCGCATACCTTCATTTATTCGTTGCATCTTCAATATACATATTATTTTTTGCGGTTGCAATTCTATTGGTATCTCGCAAAAAAACATTTCTGAGCAAAATATCATTATGAGGAATTAGGAGGATAGTATGGATAATCAGGTGGTTTGTATGAAATCTGTGCGTAAACAGATAAAGGGACGTGTTATTTTGGATAACGTTTCGTTTGAAGCCAATGAGGGAGAAACTTATGCCATCGTTGGACGCAACGCATCAGGTAAGAGCATGTTTCTAAAAGCCATGTGTGGATTGATAAGCGTTGACGCCGGGATAATACGGGTTTTTGGCGATGATATTTGTAGTGGGAAATTCCCGAGGAACACGGGGATTCTTATTGAGCACCCGGGGTTTCTTCCACAGTACAGCGGATATAAAAATCTCAAGCTACTTGCAGAAATCCAAAACACCATATCTCCAAAGAGAATATCAGAAGCGATGGAGCTTGTAGGCTTAGATAGCAGCGATGCTCGCCCTTACCGTAAATACAGCCTTGGCATGCGCCAAAAGCTGGGATTAGCTCAAGCACTGATGGAAAACCCAAGACTGCTTATTTTGGATGAGCCCATGAATAATCTGGATGCAGAAAGCATTGATCACATGCGAGAAGTTTTGCATGGCTTGTCTAAGGATGGCGTCACAATGATCATTGCCACCCATCTACCGGAGGATGTTCAAATGCTTTGCACAGTCACGTATTCTATAAACAACGGCTTGCTGAAGAAAGAGGGTGAAAAGTAATGGGCGTTTTACGGACGGATTTAAAGCGCATATTTACCTCATGGATATTCTATTTGTCTGTGTTTATTGTTATTATAGGGGGGGTCGTTCAATGCCTCCTAATATATCCTGATCCCACAGACCACAGTAGTACATATGGAGCGCTGAATTGCTTTCTTGCAGCTTTTTGTCTTTCTGGGTACGGCCCCGTAGTTGCGCCTGTACTTGCGGTGCTGCCATTTGCTACTGCATATATCGATGACATCCAAACAGGATATGTGAAATCTATAATCGCAAGAACTACCAGAAGATCATATGTAATGGGAAGGGTAGTTTCTACTGGAATATCCGGGGGCATGGCTTTGTTATTAGGCTATTTGCTTACATTAGCTCTTTTTGCCGCAATTGATCCGCTGCCCTCCGCCAGAACAATGATTCTTGGGGGAGCCTTTGTTAACATATACCATCGCTCAATGCTGCTATATGCTCTTCTGACATCAATAAACGCCTTTGCTTCTGGCTTCATCTACGCTCTGCTATGCATGGCTTTTTCTGCGGTTACGAACAACAAGTATATTGGCATTATTGCACCAACAGGAATCTCTCTTTGTTCGTCACTGATAGCATGGGCAATCCCTTTTGCATCCGTAAAGAACGTACTGCTCTACATATTGCCCAGCGTCACGCTTGTTTTTGAGCTTACAACCGAATTGCGCCTACTACGTGATTACTTTCTGCTCTTTACCAGTACCATCGTTATGATAGTTATATCACAGCGTTGGCAAAAGAATGGCAGGCTTTGATTGGTCTAAGGCAGCATAGTGGCGGTTTGCCGAATGGTACGATATAGGTACAATTGTATTGCCCAATGATACTTTTGCATATAACTAAGAGACGTTTCATGCGCGAACTGTGACGTGGATACAAGAATAGCCGAGTGTATCTCAAAGCACGATCCAATAATCAAAACGATATGGAGTAATCTTGTTTCAGCTTAGTTCTTGATGTTTGCATTATTTTCTTAAAAACAAAAGCTCAGCCAATATGGATGAGTGAATTCCTTTATCCATAAAAGAACACATGATGGATTATGGAATCCGTCTCCGTCAAGCGCTGTGAAAACCGTATGGTTTCACGGCGCTTTTCGTTTTCGGCCGAGCTTGCGGTACATCCGAGCGCCTCCGTTTCTTCTTGATTTCTCATTCAAAAATCAAGTTTTTACGGAGGTTACTTATGAAAACAATCAATTTGAGAGAATTCTATTCGTCTATATATTCCACCGATGTTATGTGTGAAGTGCCGGACGAGGTTGCGGAGCTTTTGATGCTATATCGGCAAATCGAACGAGCGCAGCGTCAATACATTCGCCGCCATAAGGCGTATTTCTCCCTTGACAGGGATGACGGGATCGAACTGCAAGCTCTGTTGTTCACACCATCAGCACAGGAGGTCTATGAAAAGAAATGTCTGCATAACGAGCTTTGCATGGCGTTATCGGAATTGACGGAAAAACAGTTGGTACGGCTGTATGCTCACGCTGTACTCGGCATGGGCTATGCGCGCATTGCGGCAATAGAGGGCGTTGATGAGAGCGCCGTGCGGCGTTCCATCAGCAGGGCGACGACGCAGTTAAGAAAAAAGATACAACTTTTTTAGCTGTACCCCGTCCGAAAACAGCCGTTTTATGTAGTGGTTATTAGAGGAACATATTTCCTCTGATGTTCCTTAACAACTGAAAATCCAACTGCCCAAACACATTAGCCGTATGGCGAGCGATTAACGCGATTGCCACGACCCATGCAGCAGACAATGATACTTCCGTTCAGCCACAGCCCGAGCGTTAAAAGCGTCGCAGGCAATGGGAGCGGCTCGCGGAGAACCCGGGAGAGGTGAAATTCCTATGCAGACCTGATTGGTCGGTTTGAGGCTGTTGCCCCTGCACATCGGGAAGTAGTGTCGAATAGGTGTGCATGAACATATTAAGAAGAAACGGAAAGGGCGGCGGCTTATTCTGCTCATGCAGATTCAAAAAAAGTCGCCGCCTGTTTCTATTTACGCCGGATAAAACATAACCCACACCTTTGCGCCGGAGCAGTTTTGCCTGTAAACTTTGGATAACAGGCATTTGTATCCGGCAGTTTTTAATGAGAGGAGGATGCACATGAACGCCGATTTAGCTATGGATACGGTAGATAATGCCTGTGAGCGGCGAACATACACGGTTTCGGAGATCGCACGTTTGCTCGGTATCAGCTCAAACGCAGCCTATGAACTTGTAAAGGAAGAACTATTTAAGTCTGTGCGAATTGGTACGTCGATACGGGTGTCAAAGAAGTCCTTTGATAAGTGGTTAGACGAACAAGAACTTTAATCAAAATCAAAGGAGATAGAAAAATGGCTTCAATAGTAAAAAGAAAATCAAAATACTCTGTTGTATATTCCTATTACGATGAGCAGGGCGAGAAGAAACAAAAATGGGAAACATGGGGAACCATGAAAGAAGCAAAAAAGCGTAAGGCTGAAATTGAATACAAGCAGGACAACAATACGTTTGTCCGACCAAGCATAAAGACGATTTCCGATCTGATGTATGATTTCGTAGAATTGTACGGCGTGAACAAATGGGCGCTCTCCACGTTTGATGCGAAAAAGGGGCTGATAGACAACTACATCAACCCAATCATCGGGGAAGTGAAAATAACCGACGTTACGCCGCGCATGATGGACGAGTATTACAAAAAGCTCTTAAAAGTCAAGAGCGCCCCGCGTCATAAGGGGCAGGTGTCGGACACTTGCGTGTCGGCGCGCAACGTCAAGGAAGTGCATAAGATTTTGAACTGTGCGTTTAACCAGGCGATCCGTTGGGAGTATATGGAGCATAATCCCGTGGCAAAGGCGACGCTTCCCAAATCGGAAACGAAGCAGCGCGCTATTTGGACAGCGGACGACTTGTTTAAGGCGCTCAATGTCTGCGAGGATGAGCGTTTGGCGCTCTCCATCAATTTGGCGTTTTCCTGTTCCCTGCGGCTCGGGGAAATGATGGGGCTGACATGGGATTGCGTGGATATTGATGAAAAGAGCATCGCGGAAAACAATGCGTCGGTCTACATCGAAAAGGAACTCATGCGCGTTTCCAAGAACGCTCTCGATAAGCTCGACAGCAGGGATGTTATAAAGACGTTTCCGGCGGTGTTCACAAGCAATAATACGGTGCTTATCCTAAAAAAGCCCAAGACAAAGACAAGTATACGCCGTGTATGGCTGCCAAAGACCGTTGCCGAAATGCTTGTTGCATGGAAAAAGAGCCAAAGCGAGTTAAAAGAGTTTTTGGGCGACGAATACCATGACTTTAATATGGTGATCGCGCTGCCAAACGGCAGACCGCTTGAGGGACAAATCATATCACGTTCATTCAAGGCGCTTATCCGCGAGCATGACCTCCCTGACGTTGTTTTCCACAGCCTCCGGCATACAAGCACGACCTACAAGCTGAAGCTCAACAGGGGCGATATGAAAGCCGTACAGGGCGACACGGGACACGCACAGCTCAAAATGGTATCGGATGTATATTCTCATATACTTGATGAGGACAGGAGATTGAACGCCGATAAGTTTGAGAAGGAATTCTATCAGCATCAAAAGCTTGACAAAGAAGATGCAAAGCAGCCGGAGGCTGAGCAGCCCGAAGCCGCAACGGGCGATGTGGCAAAGGTAATCGAATTGCTGAATCAATCGCCAGAGCTAACCACTCAACTTTTGCAGCTTTTGGGCGGTGTGGTATCACAAGGTACTGTACGTGCTGTGAGCGCCAATTAGCAAGAAATTAGCCGTAAAAATCGAGCAATTAGCAAAAAGGGCAAAAAAATTAGCAAAAAGCCGTTTCGCGGGACGGGCGATTAGCAAGCAATACGGATGGAAAGGAGGTCAACTAATGAAAAAGCGGATGTACGAATTAGCAAAAACACGGCGGTGCCTGAAAAAGGAAAAAGCCCACAAACGCTGTGTTTATGGGCTTTCTGGCGTTCCCGGGGCGACTCGAACGCCCGGCCTACCGCTTAGGAGGCGGTCGCTCTGTCCGACTGAGCTACGGGAACACGGGCTTTGGGGAGTGGCTCTTGGCGAGTGTACGTCCTCCGCCTTAGGAGGCGAACGCTCTATCCTGCTGAGCTACGGAGAGATTCTGCGCGCGGATTATTCCGGACGCAGAGTTGATTATACCGTGCCGAAGGGAAATTGTCAATATGCAAGCCCCTCGGCGCGGTATTTTATTCGGTTTGCTTTTTCTCTGCGGCGCAGTATTTTGTTCGGTTTACTTCTTCTCTACGCCAAGCGTTACCTTTTCGCCGTTTACGTCCCATTCCTTGACGTAGCCGGCGGGCGCGGCGCACTCCACGGATACGGCCAGCACGTCCTGCGCAATGGCGCTGCCGAAGCGGCTGAGCACATCGCTTGCACGGCCCTTACATTCATATGTAAGCGCTATGCGGTCGGTGACCTCAAAGCCCGCCTCCTTGCGCATAACCTGTATTTTGGAAACAAGCTCGCGCACAAAGCCTTCGTCCACCAGCTCGTCCGTCAGGTTGGTATCCAGCACAACCGCGGTGTCCCTTTCGCTCTGGCTTACAAAGCCGGCCTTCTGTATGGGCTCGGTCAGCACATCCGCCTCGGCAAGCGATACGGGCGTGCCGTCAAGCTCGAATTCATAGCTGCCGCCCGCCTTGTGCGCGGCAACCACCGCGTCGCCTATGCCGTCCGCGGCAAGGTAGGCGTTTATCTTGGGCAGAAGCTTGCCGTAGCGCGGCCCAAGGGTCTTTAGCTGCGGCTTAACGCGATACGATATGAACGCGGAAGCATCGCTTACGAATTCCACGGCCTTAACGTTAAGCTCCTCCGCTATTATGGAGGTGTACAGCGCATCAAGCTTGCCGCCCTGCACGAACATGCGGGCAAGCGGCTGGCGGTTTTTAACGTTTGCCACGGCGCGGGCCGCGCGGCCCAGCACAACTATTTCAAGCACCTTATCCATGCTGCGTTCAAGCTCCGCGTCTATCAGGCTTTCGTCCACAACGGGGAAATCGCAAAGATGTATGCTTTCGGGCGCGGACTTATCCACGCCGCAAACTATGTTGCGGTATATGCTTTCGCTCATGAACGGCGTGAACGGTGCGCACAGCGCGCTCATTGTGGCAAGCACGGTGTACAGCGTCATGTACGCGGCTTCCTTATCGTCCGTCATGCCGCTTCCCCAGTAGCGTTCGCGGCAGCGGCGCACATACCAGTTGGAAAGATCGTCCGTAAAGCGGGCCAATTCGCGGCCGGCCTCGGTTATGCGCAAGGCTTCGAGATCCTTATCCACGCTCTTTATAAGCGTATTAAGCCGGCTGAGTATCCACCTATCCATCGGGGTAAGATTTTCGCGCTTCAATGTATGCTTTGTGGGGTCAAAGCCGTCTATTTCCGCATAGAGCACATAGAACGCATATGTGTTCCAAAGCGTGCCCATGAATTTGCGCTGCGCTTCGCTTACGGCGTCCGCGCTGAAGCGGCTCGGGAGCCACGGCATGGAGCCTGTGTAGAAATACCAGCGCACGGCGTCCGCGCCCTGCTTATCAAGCACGCTCCACGGGTCAACAACGTTGCCCTTGTGCTTGCTCATCTTCATGCCGTCCTTATCCGTAACAAGACCCAGCACAAGGCAGTTTTTATAGCTTGGCTCATCAAACAGGCAGGTGGATATTGCAAGCAGGGTATAGAACCAGCCGCGGGTTTGGTCAATGGCCTCGCTTATGTAATTGGCGGGGTAGCGGCGCTCAAACTGCTCCTTGTTTTCAAACGGATAGTGCCATTGCGCAAAGGGCATTGAGCCGGAATCGAACCAGCAGTCTATAACGGCCTTCTCGCGGTGCATCGTGCCGCCGCACTTTTCGCACCTGAACGTTATCGGGTCAAGGAAGGGCTTATGCAGCTCTATATCCTCCGGCGTTCCCGGCGCAAGCGTGCAAAGCTCCTTGCGGCTGCCCACAACGTGAACATGGCCGCAGTCCGCGCATACCCAAACCGGCAGCGGGGTTCCCCAGTAGCGTTCGCGGCTAAGGCCCCAGTCTATAACGTTTTCAAGGAAGTTGCCCATGCGGCCGTCCTTTATGGTTTCGGGCAGCCAGTTTATGCGCTGATTGTATTCAAGCAGCTTATCGCGCACGGCGGTCATCTTTATGAACCAGCTTTCGCGGGCGTAGTATATAAGCGGCGTATCGCAGCGCCAGCAGAACGGATAGCTATGCTCAAACGGTATTTCCGCAAGCAGCGCGCCGCTCTCCTTCAAATCCTTCAGTATCATGGGGTCGGCCTTCTTAACGAATACGCCTGCCCACGGGGTATCGTCCGTCATGTTGCCGCGCGCGTCAACCATCTGCACGAAGGGAATGTCGTTTTCGCGGCAAACGCGGTAGTCATCCTCGCCGAACGCGGGGGCGTTATGGACTATGCCCGTGCCGTCGTCGGCGGAAACGTAACCGTCCGCCACGATGCGGAAGCCCTGCTTGCCCGTTTTTGCGGCGGCCCTTGCGGTACATTCAAACAGCGGCTCGTATACGCGGCCCACAAGCTCGCCGCCCTTGAATTCGCGCACTATTTTTGCATTTTCGCCAAGCACGCTTTCAACAAGGTCCTTTGCAAGTATAAAC
Organism: uncultured Christensenellaceae bacterium; assembly: GCA_902475645.1. GTDB lineage: Bacteria > Bacillota > Clostridia > Christensenellales > CAG-138 > Phil1. The sequence continues at coordinate 7,950 of CABSAH010000030.1, forward strand.
GCCTCGCCGTCCTTTTCCGCGCGGCAGTATACTATATCCGCATTTACGCAAAGGCAAACGTTTGAAGGCAGCGTCCACGGCGTTGTTGTCCACGCAAGGTAGCTTGCGTCCTCGTCCGTGCATTTGAACCTTACGGTTGCGGAAATCTCCTTAACCTCCTTATAGCCCTGCGCAACCTCGTGGCTGGCAAGCGCGGTCCCGCAGCGCGGGCAGTACGGCACAACCTTATGCCCCTTGTACAAAAGCCCCTTATCGTATATTGTCTTTAGCGCCCACCATTCGGATTCTATATAGTTATCCTCATATGTAACATAAGGATGCTCCATATCCGCCCAGTAGCCCACGCGGTCGCTCATCTGCTCCCATTCGGCCTTGTATTTCCAAACGGATTCCTTGCATTTGGCAATGAACGGCTCCACGCCGTAGGCTTCAATCTGCTTTTTGCCGTCCAGCCCCAGCGTTTTTTCAACCTCCAGCTCAACCGGCAGCCCGTGCGTATCCCAGCCGGCCTTGCGCAGCACGTCGTAGCCCTTCATGGTGCGGTAGCGGGGTATAATATCCTTCATGGCGCGGGTGAGTATATGGCCTATGTGCGGCTTACCGTTGGCCGTGGGCGGGCCGTCGTAAAAGGTATAGGCGGGCCTGCCCTTTCTCAGCTCGCAGCTTTTTTCAAATATGCGGTTCTCCTTCCAGAATTGAAGAATTTCCTTCTCCCTGTCCGCAAAGTTAAGTGTTGTAGGGACTTTGGTATACATTCGGTAGCTCCTTTCACCTTGTTCTGCATAAAAATAAAAAACCGCCTCCCGTATAACGGGACGCAGTATTTGCGCGGTACCACCCGATTTGGCATAAAATGCCCCATCTCGCCTTGCGCTGTAACGTGCGCGCACGGCGCGTACTATTTGCAAAAATATGCTTTCATACGCGCGCTCATGGATGATGCGTACCGGCTCCGCGCCCGCTGCCTTTCACCGCTTGCAGCTCGCTTATGGGGGCTTATACCGGCCGTGTGTTCCAATCACGGCTTTGTTGCAGTATACCCCATTTCATTGCGTTTGTAAAGGTTTTTGGGCATTATGCATCGGCCGCCGCGCGTTTTTTTGCTTTGCCGTGCGCACGGCGGCTATATTATATATGAAATAATTTAAGCGCCTTTTGTTTTCCCTCTAAAAGCAATATAAAGCGGCACGGTTCTCCGCCGCGCCGTTTTTGCCGTTTTTATCGTTTTTTGCTTTTACAGCCCGTCCCCCGGCAGCTCCACGCCCGCGGCGGCTGCGGCGGCTATTGCGGGGGCAAGCTCGCCCACGCGCTTGGGGCTGTGCGCATCGCTGTTGGGGCGCATGACCGCGCCCGTTTGGGCTATAAGCCGTATATCGTCCGCCGAAAGGGTTATGTGGTGGGAGTTTATTTCTATCATTGTGCCAAGCTCCTTAGCCCCGCGCGCAAGGGTGGCAATATCGCACTTAACATATTCGCCCGGATGCGAAAAAATGTCTATCCTGTATTTTTCCGCCGCTTCAAGCAGCGCCCTTGCCGTAAGCTCGGGCTCGCTTTTGTGCAGCCCCGCCGCCTCAAGCGAACGCCGCATAAGAAAACCGTCCTGCGGAATAACGCCCTTGTGGTAGCCAAGAAGAAGTATATCGAACATGCTCCTGTCCCTTGGCGCGTCGCTTTCGCCAAAGCCCGTAAGGTTACATTCAAGCCCGAACAGAACCTCTATATCCCGCGCATACACGCTTGCAAGCCGCTCCGTTTCCTTCCTTAGCCTTTTCAGCTTTTCCCCGCGCACGCCGTAAAAAACGTGCCCGCCCGCGTGCTCGGTTATGGCTATGCGCTTTAGCCCGCAACGCACGCCGGCAAGGACTATCTCCTCGGGAGTGCCCTTGCCGTGCGAATAATCGGTATGCGTATGCAGGTCGCTGAAATAGCTCCCCATGCTCATTTTCTCTTTCTGCCCCCCGCTATGCTTGCCCCGCGGAAGCGCGCTATAAGCGTTACCAAAAGGGAGCTTAGCATTATTGTGGAAGCCGAATTTTCAAGCCTGAACGGAACCTTTGCGGCGCCTAAATGCGACGCGGCGAAGAAATAATCGCATATGTGCGCCGCCTGGTTGCCGGTATAGTTGCTGAAATATACCGTTGTGGCGCCCGCGGCCTTGGCGGAGGTTATTTCGTCAAGCATATCCTTGCTGCGCCCGCTGCGGCAGAACGCTATAAGCGCATCGTCCTTTGTGAAGCGGGAGCGGTATATGCTCATGCTCGTTTCGTCGCAAATGGCAATGGCTTCCATATCAAGCGTATTAAGGCTGTGTATTATGTCCCTTGCAAGCAATTCGGATTCCCCGCATACAAAAACGCGCTTTTTGCCGGCAATGTCGCGCGCCGCGGCGCAGAAGGCGTCCTTATCGAGCGTGCGATACGTATCCTCCAGCGACATTATGCCGTATCCGCACAGCTTGTCTATAACGGTTGAATCGCTGTCCTCATCGCTTACGGGGGAAAGCTTCTGCGTTGCGCCGTTTGCGGCCGCGCCGCCAGCCAATGCCACGCGGAAATCAAGGAAGCCCTTGTACCCAAGCCGCCTTGCAAGGCGGGTAACGCTGGGCACGCTCACTCCCGCTTCCGCGGCAATTTCGTTTATCACCATGCGCATGGCGCGGTCCGGATTATCAAGTATAAAGTCTGCAACCTTGCGCTCTGCGGAGGGCAGCGTTCCGTAAGCGGAGCGGATCTTATTGTTTGCGGGCATTTTCTTCTCTCCTTTTCATATATCTTTAGTAAATTTATACATGTTAATCGCATAAAACCCGCCCTTTAAGCAAGCGGCGGTTTCAATTCCCACGAGGTTACACTGTATTTGTATTATACACGGATTTATTCAACTTTACAATGGCATAATTATGAATTTGTGCAAAATGTGTACAAAGCCGCGCGCATATATTGCATTTCATAAAAAATTACGCAATATTGGGCGAATACAGGCACTCTCTTTGATTGACAGTATGGTTTATAAACATTATAATGATACATAGAATGCCAGTTCCCGGGCCGGTCATGCATATCGGCTTGGGAATACACCAAATACATCAGGAGGATATACTCAAAATGGCAAAGACAATGACCATTGACGGCAATACCGCTGCGGCGCATGTAGCATATGCGTTCAGTGATGTTGCGGCCATCTACCCCATCACTCCCTCGTCCCCCATGGCCGAGGTTGCCGATGAGTGGGCGGCAAACGGCAGAACCAATCTGTTCGGTCAAAAGGTACGAATAGCCGAGATGCAGTCCGAGGCAGGCGCCGCAGGCGCCGTACACGGCTCCCTCAAGGCAGGCGCCCTGACCACCACCTTCACGGCTTCACAGGGCCTTTTGCTGATGATTCCCAACATGTACAAAATCTCCGGCGAGCTGCTGCCCGGCGTGTTCCATGTGTCCGCCCGCGCGCTGGCGTATCATGCGCTCAGCATATTCGGCGATCACAGCGACGTTATGGGCTGCCGCCAGACCGGCTTTGCCATGCTTTCTTCCGCCTCCGTTCAGGAGGTCATGGACCTTGCACTGGTGACGCATCTTTCCGCCATCAAGGCGTCCGTCCCCTTCGTGCATTTCTTTGACGGCTTCCGCACCAGCCATGAGGTGCAGAAGATAGAGGCCATAGATTACGAGGATATGGGCAAGCTGCTCGATTACGATGCCGTTGCCGCCTTCCGTGCGCGCGCGCTCAACCCCGAGCATCCTCACCTTTCCGGCTCCGCGCAGAACCCGGATATATACTTCCAGAACCGCGAAGCCTGCAACACCCGCTACATGGCCGTTCCCGCCATTGTTGAGCATTACATGGAGGAGGTCGGCAAGCTGACCGGCCGCCATTACAAGCTGTTCGATTATGTCGGCGCGCCCGATGCGGATCGCGTAATAATCTCCATGGGCTCAAGCTGCGACGTTATAGAGGAAGCCATAGATTACCTCAACGCCCGCGGCGAGAAGCTGGGCCTTATAAAGGTTCGTCTGTACAGGCCCTTCCGTGCGGATAAGCTCATTGCCGCCCTCCCCGCCACCTGCAAAAAGGTTGCCGTGCTTGACCGCACCAAGGAATGCGGCTCCCAGGGCGAGCCTCTCTATCAGGACGTTGTAAACGCATTTGCCGAAGCCGGCAGGTTCGACGTCAATATAATCGGCGGCCGTTACGGCTTGGGCTCCAAGGAGTTCACGCCCTCCATGGTCAAGGCCGTTTTTGACGAGCTGAAGAAGGACGACACCAAGCATCGCTTCACCATAGGCATTGTTGACGACGTTACCAATCTTTCCCTGCCCGTAACGGAGCAGGTTAACGCCGCGCCCGAGGGCACAATCGCCTGCAAGTTCTACGGTCTCGGCTCCGACGGTACGGTAGGCGCGAACAAGAACTCCATAAAGATAATAGGCGACCATACCGATATGTATGCCCAGGGCTATTTCGCCTACGACTCCAAGAAGTCCGGCGGCTTCACCGTAAGCCATCTGCGCTTTGGCAAAAAGCCCATACAGAGCCCGTACCTCATCGATGCGGCGGACTTTGTGGCCTGCCACAATGCTTCCTACGTCACCCGTTACGACGTGACCGAGGGCATAAAGGACGGCGGAACGTTCCTGCTCAACTCCGAATGGACGCTTGAGGAGATGGAGCGCGAGCTGCCCGCCAAGATGAAGAACGTAATCGCCAGGAACCACCTTAAGTTCTATAACATAGACGCCGTTAAGCTTGCCAAGGAGGTTGGCATGGGCAACCGCATCAACACCATAATGCAGTCCGCCTTCTTCAAGCTGGCAAACGTTATCCCCGCAGACCAGGCCATAGAGTACATGAAGGCAGCCGCCAAGAAGTCCTATGCCAAGAAGGGCGAGGATGTTGTCGCGCGCAACTACGCCGCCATAGACGCGGGCGTAAACGCCATAGTTGAAATCAAGTACCCCGAGGAATGGGCAACCACCACCGAGGGCGCCGTTGTTAAGCCCGTGACGGACGATCCGTACTTCGCCAAGTTCATCTCCCCCATTTTGGCGCAGAACGGCGACAAGCTGCCCGTTTCCGTAATGAGCCCCGACGGCTCCGTTCCCACCGGCACCACCAAGTACGAAAAGCGCGGCATAGCCGTTGACGTACCCGCGTGGATACCCGAAAACTGCATACAGTGTAACCAGTGCTCCCTCGTTTGCCCGCACGCCTGCATAAGGCCCGTGCTTGTAAAGGATGAGGACAATGCACCCGAATCATTCGTAACCAAGCCCGCCACGGGCAAGGAGCTTGCAGGCTATAAGTTCCGCATGCAGCTTTCCCCCATGGACTGCACCGGCTGCGGCAACTGCGCGGACGTTTGCCCCGCCAAGAACAAGGCGCTTAAGATGGTTCCCCTGCACACCGTACAGGAAACCGAGGGCGCGAATTGGGAATTTGCCTCCAAGCTGCCCGAGCGCGAGCTTGACATGAACAAGTACACCGTTAAGAACAGCCAGTTCCTCAAGCCCCTGTTCGAGTTCTCCGGCGCCTGCGCAGGCTGCGGCGAGACCCCGTACAT
>CABSAH010000031.1 GCA_902475645.1 uncultured Christensenellaceae bacterium
GGATCTATTTTTATGTGATACACCAAAAGGCTCCCCTTACGGGGAGCTTTTAGCTTATCTTACTGTTGGGTTAACGATACAAAGCAGAACTGCGTTACAACCTCTGCTTTTGCTTCTCAAAATCCATAACACCGGTTGGAATATGGGAGCATACATCGCCTAAATCCTCCCATACTTTCCATTCATGCTTGCAATTCTGCTTTTATCAATCTTGGAATTCTTGATGAAGCTCCAAAAAAGGAAGTAACCGTTCCGGGCAAGGATAACGGTTACTTCGGTTAATTGATTATCTTGGCCAACCGTTTCCGGTGGGCGTGATTCCTGCTTATATTATATGCAATTCAATATAATTATGCAAGCTTCTTTTCACTTCCCCTGCAACGGGGGATTTCTGCATTCTCAGCGTCCTTAGTGCTCGTGCGGGGCTTCATGCTCGCAGGAGCACGCGGTGTTTTCAACTTCCTTCGCCTTGTCCTCCATGCCCTTTTTGCGGTAATAATCCGCTATGGCCGCGCGGACGGCTTCCTCAGCCAGCACGGAGCAATGTATCTTCTGCGGGGGCAGCCCTTCCAGCGCCTCCACAACGGCGGAATTGGAAAGCTTCAGCGCCTCCTCTATGCTTTTGCCCTTTATAAGCTCCGTAGCCATGGAGCTTGTTGCTATTGCCGCGCCGCAGCCGAATGTTTTGAAGCCTACGTCCTCAATTATGCCGTCGTCATTTACTTTAAGGAACATCTGCATAATGTCGCCGCACTTGGCGTTGCCTACCATGCCAACGCCGTTTGCATCCTCCAGCGCGCCCACGTTGCGCGGATGCTCAAAATGGTCCAGAACCTTTTCGGTATACATATATATGTTTTCTCCTTCCGTTTTTGCTTAATTCAATCTATCGGGCTGATGGGACTCATCGCCCTAAGCCTGTGCGCAACCTTGGGCAGCGTTTCAAGCACATAGTCTATATCCTCCTCCGTGGTATCGTCGCCAAGCGTAAGGCGGACGGAGCCGTGCGCAACCTCGTGCGAGAGGCCGAGCGCAAGCAGCACATGGGATGGGTCAAGGCTGCCGCTGGTGCAGGCAGAGCCGCTGGAGGCCGCTATGCCCGCCATGTCCAGCATAAGCAATATGCTTTCGCCTTCAATATATTTAATGGATACGTTCACGTTGTTCGGCAGGCGCTTTGTCCTGTGTCCGTTCAGCTTTACTTCGGGTATTGACGCCTCTATGCCCTCTATAAGCCTGTCCCTCATGCGTATCATGCGCTTTGAGGTTTCGCTCATGTTGTTCACGGCCATCTCCAATGCTTCGCCAAGCCCCACTATGCCCGCAACATTCTCCGTACCCGCGCGGCGGCCTTTTTCCTGCGCACCGCCCACTATGTAGCTGGGCAGGCGGATACCCTTGCGCTCATAAAGCACGCCTACGCCCTTTGGCCCGTGGAACTTATGCGCGGATATGGACAGCATATCTATGCCCATTGCCTTTACGTCTATGGGTATATGCCCCGCGGCCTGCACGGCGTCCGTATGGAACAGCACGCCCTTTTCGTGGCACACGGCGGCTATTTCGGGAATGGGCATTATTGTGCCTATTTCGTTATTGGCAAACATTACGCTTACAAGTATGGTTTTATCGGTTATAGCGTCGCGCACCTGCTGCGGCGATATTAGCCCGTCCTCATCAACGGGCAGATATGTTACCCTTATGCCCTTCTTTTCAAGCGCGGCGCAGCTATGCAGTATTGCATGATGCTCAACATTGGTTGTTATTATATGGTCGCCCTTTTTGGCGTATCTTTCCGTAACGCCGAAAAGCACGGTATTGTCGCTTTCCGTGCCGCAGCCCGTGAACACAATTTCGCCCGGGTCCGCATTTATGGCGCGCGCCACCTGCTCCCGTGCATGCTCAACGCCCGTGCGGGCAAGCTGCCCGAACGAATGCGGGCTTGACGCATTGCCGTATATATCCGTAAGGTACGGCATCATCTTTTCAAGTACCTTGGGTGAAAGGGCCGTTGTAGCCGCATTATCAAGATAAACCTTTCTCATTTTGCATCTCCTGCTTTTGTATAAAGTTATTCGTCCTGCGTTTTGTTATCGTCATCGCACGCGCAGCGTTCAAGCTGGCTTTTATAATCCTCCGCCATGTCCGCAAGGGTGGTGGAAAAAAGCACCTCGTTTATGCGGGTCTGAAGCTTCAGCCAAAGCGGACGCGCGGAGCAGCTGCACGCATTGGAGCATTCGGCATCGCCCTCCGTCCCCACGCAGCTTACAAGATCGGTATCCCCTTCAAGCGCCCTCAGCACCGTGCCTACATATATGTCGGAAGGCGCACGGCTAAGCTCATATCCGCCGTATGCCCCGCGAGAGCCCGTTATAAGCCCCGCCTTTTTAAGCTGGCTTATCATCTGCTCAAGATAGGAGGTGCTTATATTCTGCCTCCGCGCAAGGCTGAGCGCGCTTACCGGGCCGTTGCCGTATTCTATGGCAAGATCAACCATGGCCTTCAGGCCATAGCGCCCTCTGGTTGAGAAGAACATTGACGCACCACCTCAATTCCCACCAATGCAGTATGATTTCGTGTATAATGTACTACCTTTATTCGGTTTTGTCAACACCGCGATTGATTATATATAATAAGAAAAGATTGGGATACGGGGGCAATATCGCCCCCTGTATTATCCTTCAAGCCGCTCCTTTAATCCGGTAAGGTTTTTGTTCATTTCGTTGAGCACGCTTATGGCCTCGTCCCGCTTCTCCGCTGTGAATGTTTCCATCATTGTGGTGTATATCATTTCAAAGTCAATATCGCACCAGCGGGCATAATCCGCGCCCTTTTGGGTAAGCCTTATCCTAACGCAGCGGGTATCGTGCTTATCCCGCACGCGCTTTACGAAGCCCGCCGCCTCAAGCCGCCTCAGCGACATTCCCGCGCTGGCCTTTGTTACCCCAAGCTGCTCCGCAAGCTCTATCTGCGTGGGCGCGCCGAGCTTGCTTATTGCAAAAAGCACCTGCGGCTGGCCGGGATAGAGGCCGTATTTGCTAAGCGTTTTCTGCATACAGGCGTTGTATGTGCGCACAAGCTCGCAAAACGCTTCGCTCGTGGCCAACGTAGGCTCGTTCATGGCTTTTCCTCCGTTTGCATAATTTAGGATTATTATCCTGTAAAGCCCGCTTTTAGTCAAGTGCGCGTGAAAATAATTGCGGCGTATGTCGCTTTGTGATATGATATATGCTGATATGATTTTTGTCAAAAACGGAGGGACTATGAGCCGTATTGATTGCAACGATATTGTAAAACGCATGGAGGAGCGCCTGAGTGCGGATTATCAGATAGAGCTGCATGAAGCATCAACAGTACAGCTGCACAATGCGCTTGCGGAGGCGGTAATGGCCGTTACCGCAAGGGATTGCCGCGAAAGCCGCCGCGCGCATGAGCGCGTGCGCAGGGCATATTATTTCAGCGCGGAATACCTGATGGGCAGATCCGTATTTTCAAACCTGTATAATTTGGGTATACTGGACGAAATGCGCGCCCTTCTGCGCGAACGCGGGGCGGATATATCCGCAATGGAGGAAATCGACGATGCGGCGCTTGGCAACGGCGGCCTCGGCAGGCTTGCGGCCTGTTATTTGGACAGCGCGGCCACGCTGGGCATACCGCTTGAGGGATATGGATTAAGATACAAATTCGGCCTGTTCAGGCAAACATTCGCGGACGGGTTCCAGGTGGAAAAGGCCGACGATTGGCTTAAATACGGCGACCCGTGGAGCAAGCGCAGGGACGACAAGACCGTTACCGTTGAATTTGCGGATCAAAGGGTGCTTGCCGTGCCATACGATATGCCCATTTTCGGCTACAACACGGCGCACAGCGGCACACTTCGCCTTTGGCAGAGCGAACCCATTGAGGAATTTGACTTCAATTTATTCAACGAGCAGGAATACGCGCTTGCCGTGCGCGAAAAGAACATGGTGGAGGATATTACCCGCGTGCTTTACCCTAACGACAGCACATACGCTGGCAAGCGGCTTAGGCTGAAGCAGCAGTATTTCCTTTCAAGCGCGGGCTTGCAGGATATTGTGCGCCGCTATAAGCGCACGCGCGGCACGGATATGAGCATGTTCGCTTCGCATTGCTCAATTCAGCTTAACGATACGCATCCCGTGGTGAGCATACCGGAGCTTATACGGCTTATGATGCTTGAGGGCATGGACTTCAACGCGGCGTTTGAAACCGCGCGCAAAACATTCAACTACACCAACCATACCGTTATGAGCGAGGCGCTGGAGCGCTGGGACGAGGGGCTGTTTTCAAGCGTTGTGCCGGAGCTTACGGGCATAATATACCGAATAAACGACCGCCTTAACGACGAGCTTCGCGCGCGCGGCGCAAGCGACGAAATGCGCAGCCGTATGCAGATAATAGACAACGGCACAATACACATGGCGCGCCTTGCCGTTTATGTTTCAAGCGCGGTGAACGGCGTTGCCGAAATACATACGGAAATACTGAAAAACGACCTGTTCCGCGACTGGTACGCGCTGTATCCCGAGCGCTTCCAAAACAAGACCAACGGCATAACCCCGCGGCGCTTCCTTGGCCTTTGCAACCCCGAATACACGGCGCTTATTGCCGAAAAGACGGGCTCCGACGGCTTTATTGCCAACCTTAGCCGAATAGGTGAATTGAAGGGCAGCATAGATGACGGCGCCGTTGCCCGCTTCAATGAAATAAAGGCCAAAAACAAGCGCAGGCTTTCTTCCCTGATAAGCGAAAGGGAGGGCGTGCTGCTGCCCACGGACTTTGTATACGACGTGCAGATAAAGCGGCTGCATGAATACAAGCGGCAGCTTATGAACGCATTTTCCATACTGGATATATATTATTCGTTAAAGGACGGCTCGCTTACGGATTTTACCCCCACGGCGTTCATATTCGGCGCAAAGGCCGCGCCGGGCTACATACGGGCAAAGAGCATAATAAAGTTCATAAACGAAATAGCCGGCATGGTCAATTCCGACCCCGCCATGAAGGACCTTATGCGCGTTGTATTCGTGCAGAACTACAACTGCTCCTATGCCGAAATGATAATTCCTGCGGCGGATATATCCGAACAGATATCCCCCGCGGGTACGGAGGCAAGCGGCACGGGCAACATGAAGCTGATGCTGAACGGCGCTGTAACGCTTGGCACATACGACGGCGCAAACATAGAAATAGCGGAGCAGGCGGGGCTTGAAAACAACTATATATTCGGCGCAACGGTTGAGGACATTGCAAAAATACGCCCCGCATACGACCCCAAGGGCATTTATGATGCCAATCCCCGCATAAGGCGCGCGCTCGATACGCTTGTGAACGGCACCTTTTCGGATGGCGGCACGGGCGGCTTTAAGGAGCTTTACGATTCGCTGCTGTACGGCGCGGCATGGCATGCGCCCGACCAATACTTTCTGCTGCTCGATATGCCCTCCTACATGGAGGCGAAGCTGCGCGCAAACCGCGACTACCGCGACCGCGCTGCCTTTGGCCGCAAGTGCCTTATGAACACCGCCTGCGCCGGCAAATTCTCCTCCGACCGCGCGCTGAAGGAATACGCCGATGAAATATGGCATATACCGACGGTGAAGCTGCCCTATCCCACAAACCGAATATAGTAAAGCATAAATAACCGTAGTGGGGGCGCTGTGCGCCCCTTTGCTTTATCCCGCTTCCCTTGGCATTATAAAAGGAGGACGCTTTTCGCGTCCCCCTCATTCCGTCTCAATTCAAGCCAGCGGCTTATTTGTTCCTTATGTTGGCCTGCGCCGCGGCAAGGCGGGCGATAGGCACGCGGTAAGGCGAGCAGGATACATAGTCAAGCCCTACGCGGTGGCAGAAGTCTATGCTGGAAGGATCGCCGCCGTGTTCGCCGCAGATGCCCAGATGAATGTCCGGACGGGTGGCGCGGCCGAGCTTGGCAGCCATTTCAACCAGCTTGCCTACGCCAACCTGGTCAAGGCGCGCGAAGGGATCGGATTCGTATATTTTCTTCTCGTAGTATGCGCCGAGGAACTTGCCCGCATCGTCACGGCTGAAGCCGAACGTCATCTGGGTCAGGTCGTTGGTGCCGAAGGAGAAGAACTCCGCCTCGGTAGCAACCTGGTCGGCGGTAAGCGCCGCGCGGGGAATTTCTATCATGGTACCTACAAGGAACTTGAACTCCGTATTGTTCTCCTCCATAACCTTCTTGGCGGTGTTGACTACGAAGCTCTTAACGTATGCAAGCTCCTTCACCTCTCCTACCAAGGGAATCATTATTTCGGGAACTATGTTCAGCCCGGTTTCGCGGCGCACGTTGATGGCGGCCTCTATAACGGCGCGGGTCTGCATTTCCGCAATTTCGGGATAGGTGACGCACAGGCGGCAGCCGCGATGACCCATCATGGGGTTGAATTCGTGCAGGCTGGCAACGGTGGCCTTAAGCTCCTCAAACGTCATGCCCATTTCCTTTGCAAGGGACGCGATTTCCTCGTCCTTATGGGGCAGGAACTCATGCAGCGGCGGATCGAGGAAGCGGATGGTCACGGGATGCTCGCCCATGGCCTTGTATATGCCCTCAAAGTCGCCCCTCTGCATGGGCAGCAGCTTATCCAGCGCCTTGCGGCGGGCTTCTTCGGTTTTGGCAACTATCATTTCGCGCACGGCGGGGATACGATCCTCTTCAAAGAACATATGCTCTGTACGGCAAAGGCCGATGCCCTGCGCGCCGAAGCTTACCGCCACGGAAGCATCGTGCGGATTATCCGCATTGGTGCGCACGCCAAGCCTCTTGTGCTTGTCCGCCATTTCCATTATGCGTCCGAAATAGCCGCTGTTGGGGTCTGCGGGTACGGTGGGGATAAGCACATCGTATATGCAGCCGGTGGAGCCGTCAAGGCTGAGAACGTCGCCCTCGTGATAGGTCTTGCCGGCAAGAGTGAACTGCTTGTTCTCCTCGTCCATCTTTATTTCGCCGCAGCCGGATACGCAGCAGGTGCCCATGCCGCGCGCAACAACGGCCGCGTGGGAGGTCTGTCCGCCGCGAACGGTCAGTATGCCCTGCGAATACTTCATGCCCTCTATATCCTCGGGGCTGGTTTCAAGGCGAACGAGTATTACCTTTTCGCCCAGCTTGCCATGCTCAACCGCATCCTCGGCGGTGAACACAATCTTGCCCGCGGCTGCGCCGGGGCTGGCGGCTATGGCCTTGCCAACGGGCTTTGCGGCCTTTAGCGCGGCGGGGTCAAACTGCGGATGCAGCAGCATGTCCAGCGACTTTGCGTCAATCTGCATCAGCGCTTCTTCTTCGCTTATCATGCCTTCGTCTATCAAATCGCAGGCGATTTTTATTGCGGCGGCGGCGGTGCGCTTGCCGTTGCGGGTTTGGAGCATGTAAAGCTTGCCGTGTTCAACGGTGAACTCCATATCCTGCATATCGTGGTAATGGTTTTCAAGTGTTTTGCATACGTCAACAAACTGCTTGAAGGCTTCGGGGAACTTCTGCTCCATCTCGCTTATGGGCATGGGGGTGCGCACGCCGGCCACAACGTCCTCGCCCTGCGCATTGGTCAGGAATTCGCCGAAAAGACCCTTGCTGCCGGTGGCGGGGCTGCGGGTGAAGGCAACGCCCGTGCCGCAATCATCGCCCATGTTGCCGAAGGCCATCATCTGCACGTTAACGGCAGTACCCCAGGAATAGGGAATATCGTGATCCATGCGGTAAATGTTGGCGCGGGGATTGTCCCAGCTGCGGAAAACGGCCTTTATAGCCTCAAAAAGCTGCACCTTGGGGTCGGTGGGGAAATCGCTGCCTATCTGCTGCTTATATTCGGCCTTGAACTGATCGGCCAGCTCATGCAGGTCGTTTGCGTCCAAATCAAGGTCGCTGGTAACGCCCTTGCGCTCCTTCATGGCGTCTATCAGCTTTTCAAAGTACTTCTTGCCGACCTCCATAACAACGTCGGAGAACATCTGTATGAATCTTCTGTAGCAGTCCCAAGCCCAGCGTGGGTTGCCGCTCTTGGCTGCAATTATTTCAACAACCTCTTCGTTAAGGCCAAGGTTGAGTATGGTATCCATCATGCCGGGCATGGATGCGCGCGCGCCGGAGCGGACGGAGACGAGGAGCGGGTTTTCCTTATCGCCGAACTTTTTGCCGGTCACTGCTTCCATCTTTATGATGTTTTCCATTATCTCCGCCTGTATCTCGTCGTTTATCCTGCGGCCATCCTCATAATACTGGGTGCAGGCCTCGGTAGAGATGGTGAAGCCCTGGGGAACGGGCAGGCCTATCTTGGTCATTTCGGCAAGATTGGCGCCCTTACCGCCCAGCAGGTTGCGCATGGAAGCGTTGCCCTCGCTGAACTGGTACACGTACTTTTTCGACATTGATTTCAGTCCTCCAATATTCAATATAAAATGAAAACTCACTATCGCGCAAAGGGGCGGCCGCCCTTTCGCACTTAATGGACATTATACTATTATTCTCCCTTGCAGGCAAGCAAAAACATAGCATATGCAAGATTTTTATGATATCCTGCGCATTTATGGGGCCATTGCCTCAGCTTATGGGCAAAGGAATGTTATTATCGGCACATATTGACATAAACCGTCACAAACATGTTATAATTTACGCATGGCATTTGCCGCGTTTTGCCCGCCGCTATTGGCTAATCGGCTCAAATATGCTACAATACGGCTATGTTTGGGTATATAGAGCCGGATAAGGGCGAATTGAAGGTTAAGGAGCTTACGCGCTACCGCGCGTTTTACTGCGCGCTGTGCAAAAGCATCGGTGCGCGCTATTCCCAAGCCGCACGGCTCACGCTCAATTACGACTGCGCATTTTTCGCGCTTGTGCTATGCAATGCGCTTGGCTCAGGCCGTTGCACGCCCATGCGCTGCGGCTACAAGCCGTTCAATAAGCCCATACCCACCATAGAGCGCGGCGCGGGTACGGACTTTGCGGCGGACATGAACGTTGCGCTTGCGTACAACAAGCTTTGCGACGATATTGCCGACGAGCATGGGCAAAGGCGGCTGCGCGCAAAAAGCGGCAGAGCGGTGCTGCGGCGCGATTACGCAAGGGCGCGGCAATACAACCCCGCAATGTGCCAAGCGATAGAAGCGGGCATGGCGAAGCTTATGCGGATAGAGGCCGATGCGGACGGGAGCATGGATGCGCCCGCGGCGGCGTTTGCGGAGCTTATGTATTCCGCGGCAATGTGCGCGCCCATAGCGGATATGCCCGTTAAAAAGGCGTTTGCATCCCTGTTTTTGGCGCTGGGGCGCTGGATATACATAATGGATGCATGGGACGACCGCGCACGGGACGGGGAAAGCGGCGCATACAACGTATTCAACATTGCATCAAGGGACGCTAACGAAGCAGAATTGAAGGAGCGGGCGGAGATAATGCTTTTCAACTCGCTTAAGGAAGCGGAGGAAGCATATATGCTGCTAAGGCCGCTTGAGGACGGCGCGATAATAGAGAACATACTTATAGACGGCTGCGGGCTTAAAACGCGCCGCTTAATTGGAGGGAACGATGACTAATCCGTATAAGGTATTGGGCGTGAGCGAAAGCGCCACGAACGAGGAAATACGCGCGGCGTATCTTGCGCTCGTTAAAAAATACCATCCGGATAAGTATACCGATCCGGACATAAAGCAGCTTGCAAACGAAAAGCTGAAGGAGATAAACGAAGCCTACGACCAGCTTACCAAAAACCCCGGCAAAACCGCCTCAAGCGGGTATTCGGGCGCGAATTACGGCGCGGGCGGCCACGGCGGAAGCTATTCGGGGCCTGAGGCGGATAGGTTCATACGCGCACGCGGCCTTATAAACGCAGGCAATCTTGACGGGGCAAAAACGATACTGGACAGCATACAGACCCGCAATGCGGAATGGTACTATCTGTACGGAATAATATATCTTAGGCAGGGCTGGTACGATAAGGCGCGGGAGTACCTTGGCCGCGCGTACCGCATGGAGCCGGGCAACGCGGAATATGCCCAAGCCTACAATACCCTGCGCTACACGGGCAACCCGTATTCCCGCCCGCGGCAAAGCACAAGCTACGGCGGCTGCTCCGCATGCGATATATGCACGGGGCTGATGTGCGCGGACTGCTGCTGCGAATGCATGGGCGGCGATTTGATACGATGCTGCTGAGGTAATGCCAAATGAGAAGGCTTAGCGGAGTAAAGCTTATATCCTTGGGCGCAATGTGTACGGCGCTAGGCGTGCTGTGCCTTTATGCGGCGGCCGTGCTGCCAACGGGACGCGCGGCGCTGTATTTCATGGCGTCCCTGCTTGTGTATGTTCCTGCGGCTGAGGGGGCGTATTTGGGCGCAGCTGCGGTTTATGCCGCAACGGGCGCGCTTTCGCTGCTGCTCCTGCCAAACCGTGCCGCCGCCGCGCCCTACATATTGCTGCTTGGGCATTACGGCATATTCAAAACGTGGTTCGATTCCGTTATGCCGGACAGGGTGGTGCAGAGCGCCGTAAAGGTGCTGTACTGCGATGCTTTTGCGGTGCTTAGCGCATTTGCGGCGATAAGGCTTTTCGGCCTTGATATGACCGAATTAAGCCTAAGGCTGCCCGTGTGGGCGGTTATACTTGCCATGCAGGCGGCGTTTTTCGCATACGATAAGCTGTATTGGGTGTGCCAGCGCTTCTATGATGAACGCATACGCCCCCACATAAGCCCAAGAAGGTAGGGGGATTGACTGAGGGGGAATAGTAAAAAATCGCCAAGCGGCTTTACCTCCCGCACCCCTTTCGACCGTTCGCTACCGCTCACGGCCACTTTCCCCGCTCGCGGGGACAGCTTATAGGTGGTGCTTGCACAAACCAAAAGGCTCCACCGCTTGCGGGGGAGCTGGCAATACGCCGTCAGGCGGATTGGCTGAGGGGGAACAGTAAAAAACCGCAAAAGCCACCTCCAAGCCGCACCCCTTTCGGCCACTCACATTCGTTCGTGTCCACTTTCCCCGCACGCGGGGACAGCTTTTGGGGCAGCGGTTGCACAACGCCAAAAGGCTCCACCGCTTGCGGGGGAGCTGGCACGGCGTAAGCCGTGACTGAGGGGGAACAACTTGCGGGGACAGCTTTTGGACGGTGCTTGCACAAACCAAAAGGCTCCCCGGACGGGGAGCTGTCGCCGCATGGCGACTGAGGGGTTGACGAAAATAGCAAAGCCCCGATGCAACCCCTCCGTCAATTCGCTATCGCTCATTGCCACCTCCCCTTTCAGGGCAGGCTTAATGTAAGAGTTTGTAAATCGCACCAAAAGGCTCCACCGCTTGCGGGGGAGCTGGCACGGCGCAAGCCGTGACTGAGGGGGAACGGTAAAAAACGCAAGCCACCTCCAACCCGCACCCCTTTCGTCTGCTCGTTTCACTCGCAGCCACTTTCCCCGTAAACGGGGACAGCTTTTGGGGCGGTGCAACACCAAAAGGCGCCACCGCTTGCGGGGGAGCTGGCAATACGCCGCAAGGCGGATTGTCTGAGGGGGAATAACTCGCGGGGACAGCTTTTTTCGCGCCGCAAGGCGGATTGACTGAGGGGGAATACCATCAACCACACAAAAGGAGACACAATATGAGACTGGACAAATATCTAAAGGTTTCGCGCATAATCAAGCGGCGCACCGTTGCAAATCAGGCGGCGGATTTGGGCCGCATACAGCTAAACGGCAAGGTTGCCAAGCCCTCGGCGGAGGTTAAGGAGGGCGATGAGCTGGACATATTGATGGGCGGCAGGCATATGCGCGTTAAGGTCGTCAGCGTGCGCGAATTCGCTCCCAAGGGCGAAGCCGCCGCAATGTATGAGATTCTTGGCGAATGATGGGCAGCAGCGTACCCGTGTTCGCGGCCATACTTGCCGCGGGTTCATCCGCCCGCATGGGGCGGGACAAGCTTAGCCTGTCATTCGGCGGCAAAAGCCCCACGGAGCTTTCCATAGAGGCTTTTTTGGCCTGCCCCTTGAATATTGAAGGTATAATTGTCGCCACGTCAGCGGCCAATACGGAGGCTGTAAGGGCATTAAAAAAATACGCCGCCGTGCGCGTTATACAGGGCGGAAATTGCCGCGGCGAAAGCGCACATAACTGCGTTAAGGAGGCCGTGCGCCTTTGCGCGGGCGGAAAGGCCGTAATTGCCATACATGATGCGGCGCGCTGCCTTGTGGACAGCGGAACCATATGCCGCGCTGTTGAAGCCGCCGCACGCTTCGGCAGCGGTGTTGCCGCCATCCCCGCAAGGGATACGCTCAGGCGCGCAGACGGGCAGGGCGTTGAGCGGGACGGCCTTTTTGTTATGCAAACGCCGCAATGCTTTGATTTGGCCTCCATCGCCGCCGCATATGACAAAAGCCGCGCCGACGGCTATCCGGATACGGATGACTGCGCCGTATACATGCGCTGCATTGGCGCGCCGCATTACAGCGAGGGCAGCATTATGAATCAAAAGCTTACATATGAAACCGACATACCGTTTTTTACGGCTGCAAGGGGGGACACAATGCGCATAGGCTGCGGAGAGGATACGCATACGCTTGCCGAAAACCGCAAGCTGATACTGGGCGGGGTTGACATACCGTATGAAAGGGGCTTGCTTGGCCACAGCGACGCGGACGTGCTTCTGCACGCCGTAACCGATGCGCTGCTGGGCGCGGCGGCGCTTGGGGACATAGGCCGCCATTTCCCCGATACGGACGAACGCTACCGCGGCATAAGCAGCCTTACGCTGCTGCGCGCCGCATATGAAAGGGTACGCGCCGCGGGCTATGCCGTGGGCAACACGGACGCAACAATAATAGCCCAGCGGCCAAAGCTTGCGCCCTACATTGACACAATGCGCCGCAACGTAGCCGATGCGCTCGGCGCGGACATATCCGCTGTAAGCATAAAGGCCACAACTACCGAGGGCATGAACGCCGAAGGCCGCGGCGAATGCATCAGCGCGCGGGCGGTGGTATGCCTGCGGAGGGTGTAATCGAAACCCCGCTTTACAGCATTAAGCCGCTCCCATTTCGGTTAAACCACCCTAACGGCAATACACACTCCATCGTCCGCTGCGTCCACTGCGTCCGGAAGCCCCTATTTGTCTATGTTTTTTACCGGACGATGAGTGGACGATGAATTTTATCGTCCGGTGCGTAGGCAAAGCAAGAGGCTCCCCGAACGGGGCGGCACGGTGCAAGGCGGCTGAGGGGTTGAAACAGGCAAAGAGATGTAAGCTACGTTTTACTCCCTCCGTCTGCTCGTTGCACTCGCAAGCCACCTCCGAACCACTCCCCTTTCGGCACTTCGTACCACTTTCCCCGCACGCGGGGACAGCTTATTTTAACTCCCTCCGTCTTTTGCTTCGCAAAATCCACCTCCCTCGACAGGGA
>CABSAH010000032.1 GCA_902475645.1 uncultured Christensenellaceae bacterium
CATAGTTGGGCATAACGGGGGTCTTGCCGCCGCCGCCCGGGGCGTCCACCACGAACGTGGGGATGCAGTAGCCGCTGGTATGGCCGCGCAGGGCTTCCATTATTTCTATACCCTTGGAAACGGGGGTACGGAAGTGGCTCAGGCCCAGGGAAGGATCGCAGGCGTAGATATAGTAAGGACGGACGCGGATGCGGACAAGCTCGTTAACAAGCTTCTTCATAACATGCACGCAGTCGTTCACGCCGGCGAGCAGCACGCTCTGGTTGCCGAGGGGTATACCGGCATTGGCAAGCATTGCGCAGGCCTTTGCGGATTCTTCGGTAATTTCGTTGGGATGGTTGAAGTGGGTGTTGAGCCACACGGGATGATACTTGCTGAGCACCTCGCAAAGATGCGGGGTAATCCTCTGCGGCATAACAACCGGGGTACGGGAGCCGAGGCGCACTATTTCAACGTGCGGTATCTTGCGCAGCTCGCCGATTATGTAATCAAGCATTTCGTCGCTTACCATCAGGCAGTCGCCGCCGCTGAGCAGCACGTCGCGAACTTCGGGATGATTGCGTACATAGTCTATGCAGGTGTCTATCTGGTTCTTGGCAACCTCGCAGTCATGCTGGCCGGCGAAACGGCGGCGCGTGCAGTGACGGCAATACATGCTGCACTGGTCGGTGATGAGCAGCAGCACGCGGTCGGGATACCTGTGGGTAAGGCCCGGGCAGGGGGAGTCTATATCCTCATGCAGCGGGTCGGCATCCTCGTAGGGGGCAAACTCAAGCTCATGCTCGGTGGGTATTGCCTGCTTGCGGATGGGGTCATGGGGATCGTTAAGATCGATAAGGGAAAGGTAATACGGGGTTATGGCCATGCGCAGCCTGCCCAGCGTTGCCTTTATGCCTTCTTCCTCTTCTTCGGTAAGGTTTACGTATTTTTTAAGATCCTCAAGGGTCTCTATGCGGTTTTCAACCTGCCATTTCCAATCGTTCCACTGTTCGTCGGGCACGTTCAGGAACAGGCCGTTTTCCCTGCTTTTCCTCATTATGAATTCTCCTTTACTTTTTATTTTTGAGGTTTAGGGTGTTATACGGTTGATGCTACGACGGGCCTACGGTCGTCCGCAGGCCCTTTCCGCATCAGCCAATGCTTTTTTTTAGCAATACTTCTCATCGAACAGCTTGCGGAGCTTGGGATTCTCGCGCAGCACGTTCAGGGTGATTTCGGCATGGTTCTTGGTGTAGCCGTTGCCGACTATCATGGTGACGTCCTTGCCTACGCCCTCTGCACCCAGGGCGGCCTTGGTGAAGCTGGTGGCCATGGAGAAGAAGTATACCAGACCGTCGTCACGGACGGGCAGTATGGCGCTCATCTCGCAGTTTTCAATGTTCACGCAGCAGATGGACAGATCGTATTCCTTGCCGTCGTTGGCAGCCAGCGCGTTTTCAAGCACGGACACGGGCTCGGTGGCGGAAGCAACGATTACCTTGTGGTATACGCCAAGATCCATCAGGGCGTCAACCTGCTTGGGGTTGCGGACAACGCCGACGACGTTGCCGTTCGGGCCAACCTTCTTCATGGCTTCGTAGCCGCAAAGAACGCCGGACTTGCCGTTTGCGCCGAGTATCAGCACGCTGTCGCCTTCCTTGGGGAGCTTGCGGGCCTGGGCGGGAGCGCCGGCCACGTCGAGGGCTGCAAGGGCGAGAGGCTCGCTCATGTCATCGGGAAGCTTGGCGTAGATGCCGCTCTCGAACAGTATGGCCTTACCTTCGATATCAACGCGGTCGATATCCTTATGGATGGCCTTAATCTTGTCTATGCGCAGCGGAGTCATGGACAGGGAAACGAGGGAAGCGATCTTGTCGCCAACCTTCAGGTCGCGGTCCTTGAGATCTTCGCCGATGTAGCAAACCTTACCGATGAACATTCCTCCGGAGCCGGTTACGGGGTTCTGCTGCTTGCCGCGCTCGGCAACGATGCCGAGTATCATTTCGCCGATTTTCTTCTCGTCGCCGCCGCAGGCTTCGGAAATCTGGGTGAAGGAAGCGGAGTCAACATTGAGGGAGATGACGTCGCACATAATCTCGTTGGAGTAGAGCTTGGTCATGTCGTTGTCGATTTTGTAAGCAGCCTGGGTCAGCACGCCCTGGGGCTCTATTACGCGATGGATACCGTATTTGTTGCCTTTCATTGCCATTGTTGTTTTTCCTCCTGATTAGTAATGTTTGTATTTTGGGGCTCCCGTTAAGAGCCTTGTTTAATTATTTAAGGGGCTTGAGGGAGAGTATTTCCCTTGCCTCCGCGGGGGAAGCGATGCCGCGGCCGAGTTCATTGGCCAAACGGACTACCTTTTCCACCAGCTCGCCGTTGCTCCTTGCAAGCACGCCGCGGCTCAGGTACAGATTGTCCTCAAAGCCGACGCGCACGTTGCCGCCCATCACTATTGCGGGCGCGGCAAGGGTGAATGCGTTGCGGCCCACGCCGGTCGCGGTCCAGGTGGAGCCGGCGGGTATGCCGTTTACCAGCCACGCAAGGTTCTGCACGGTTGCGGGGGTGCAGCCGGGTACGCCCAGCACGAAGTTGAACTGCATGGGTGCGCCGGGGACCTCTCCCTTCCTGGCCATGGTAAGAATGGTGTCCAGATGACCCATTTCAAAGCACTCGTATTCGGGCTTTATGCCGTTTTCTATCATGCGCTTGCCGAACGCGCGCATGGTGGGCATTGTATTATCGAATATTTCGTCGCCGAAGTTGCAGGTGCCGCAGTCAAGCGTTGCCATTTCGGGGAACAGCTCGGTGGGCTGCAAGCGCTCCTCGGGCTTCATGCCGGTTGCGCCGCCGGTGGAGGGAATCATTATAACGTCGGGCAGCTCGGCGCGTATAGCGTCCATAACAACGCGGAAACGCTCCCTGTCCTGCGTGGGGGTACCGTCATCCTCGCGCACATGCACGTGTACTATGGCCGCGCCAGCGTCATAGGCGCTCTTGGCCTCGCGCACCATTTCCTCTACCGTATAAGGAACGTTGGGGTTCTGCTTCTTGGTAACTTCCGCGCCGCAGATGGCGGCGGTGATTATAAGCTTCTCCATCAGTATCTCCTTTCCTGATCCTTGCTTAAATGTTTGCCTTGCGTGAACAAGCCTTGGGCTTATTTATGCTCTACGCGCTGGCAGTCCTTGGGGGTAACGCAGGTGCCGTGCGCACGGCATACAACAATGGGTTCCTCCAGGAACTCGGCGGCGGACGCGCTTATGTCCGGGCGGGAGCGGATAACCTTGCGGGCCTCGAAGGTCATGGTGCGGCTGGAATTGCCTACGCGCTCTATTTCGCCGACGGCCTCAATATAGTCGCCTGCATATACGGGGGCAAGGAACTCCACCTTGTCATACGCGCAGAACAGACCCTCGTCGCCATCGTAGCGGATAAGCAGCTCGGTAGCGACATCCCCGAACAGATGCAGCATGTGCGCTCCGTCTACAAGGTTTCCGCCGTAATGAGCATCCTCAGCACCCATCCTAAGCCTGATAGTCGATTTGATAGCCATAGTTAGTTCCTCCTGTTGGTTATAGTAATTTTCTATGGAAAACCGTTAAAAGCGTTATTCGGTTGTAATATCGTGCCTGTTATGCATTGCAGGGCGCACCCTGCCGCATGAACCGGCGGATAGCGCACCATCTTCGGATACTGTTAGAAAAGCAAAAACTATCGACACGGCAAAACCCGCATCGATAGCTCTTCATCAGATTAAAAAGATGACAGTCGCATCGCGCTGGCCGCTGCGCCCAAGCAAAGGGCCGGGATGAGCCGCTCCGCTTTCGGCGGAAGTCACATTCGCCTGCGTCATCGGATCTCCCACCCTTAGCATACGCAGCTTACCTCAGCTTCCGCGCCTCTATCGTTTCGATATTCAATTAACAAATACATTATATGCGTTTCCGCCCCCTTGTGTCAATACTTCTTTGCTATAAAATCGGCCTTTTTCGCGCCGATTTCACAATTTAATCCCATCGTATAAGCGTGCAGCCCAAGCGCGCATTTTCACCCGCGGAGCCAAGCCCCAAAGCAGCGCGCCCAGCGCCGTTCCGCCTATCACGTCCGCTATAAAATGCTGCTTAACGAACACCGTTGCCATGCATACCAAAACGAACATAACCGCGCTTAGCCATGCGTACCATTTGGGTATGCCGCCATCCTTGACCGCGGCCGCCATGCAAAGATACGAAACAAGGCAATGCACGCTCGGGAAAAGGTTAAGCGGCGCATCCGTTGCGCAGATTATGCCGTATATGAAGCCCAGCACCCCCTCTGCCTGCCCGACGGGGCGGGTGATTGTGGTGGGCCATATTATAAAAACCGCGGCGGCTATAACGTAGCCCGATGCGGCGGCGGTAAACAGGCGGGCAAAGCCGTCCTTTGTTCTATATATTAAATAGAACGTAATCACCCAATGCGCAAAGCAGCCCACATACGGCACAAGGAATATGGGCAAAAACGGTATATGCGCATCAAGCGGCGTTTCGGGCGAATGCAGCGCAAGCCCCGCGGCCTTTATTATGAACTGCGCCAGCCAATAAGTTATGCACTGTATTGCAATGGTTGCCGCCGCAAGCACGGCGGCGCGCGCGTCTATGCGCCCAATAAGGGTGCGGCTCTTTTGCGTTTCCATGCAATTTGCCCCCTTTAATGCTTCAATATAATAAAAAAGCGGCGCAGAACATTGCATTTTTCCCCGCAGCGGCAGACCGAAAATAAGCCGCCGAAACGTGTTGTAAATAAACCAACATCCTCGCCTAATAGTATTATACACATTTTGCACTGTCAATTCAATAACAAATTTTGTCCCAAATATAATTATTTTTGGCAAAAACCTAGCCGCTGAAACAACAGTATGATTGGTAATATCCGTTCACAGCACCTGTTTCATCGCGCCGTTCTATTAAGTTCGTGTTTTATGCAGTTTTCCCTGCGTGAAATAAATTTTCTTCGGGAGGATTAGATCCTATGAACATTCTTCTGTATGCCGCGCCTGTGGCGGCGGTAGTGGCGTTGCTGTTCGCTTTTATAAAGGCGCGCAGCATAGCACACCGCGAGGAAGGCGAAGCGGGCATGGCGGAAATTGCGCGCGCAATAAGCGAAGGCGCGGACGCATTCTTAAAAAGCGAATATAAGCTGCTGCTCATATTTATAGCGATAGTTTTTGCCGGAATATGGATTGGTTTAGGCAGCATAGTTACCGCGGGCGCATTTTTGGTAGGCGCGCTGTTCAGTGTGCTGGCGGGGTATTTCGGCATGAAGGTTGCCACCCGCGCAAACGTGCGCACGGCTAACGCGGCGCGTACCGGCGGCATAAACGAGGCGCTGCGCGTTGCCTTCTCCGGCGGCACGGTAATGGGCATGTGCGTTGTCGGCCTTGGCCTTGTGGGCGCAAGCGTACTTTATATTATAACGGAAAATACGGAGGTGCTTACGGGCTTCTCCCTCGGCGCATCGAGCGTTGCGCTGTTTGCCCGCGTGGGCGGCGGCATATACACCAAGGCGGCGGACGTCGGCGCGGACCTTGTGGGCAAGGTTGAAGCGGGCATACCCGAGGACGACCCCCGCAACCCCGCCGTTATAGCCGATAACGTGGGCGATAACGTAGGCGACGTTGCAGGCATGGGCGCCGACCTTTTTGAAAGCTACGTCGGCAGCATAGTTAGCGCGATAGTGCTTGGCGTATTCAGCGACGGCGTGGTTGGCGCGGTATACCCCCTTGCGCTGAGCGGCCTTGGCATACTTGCTTCCGTTCTCGGCACGTTCTTCGTGCGCGGCGGCAAGAACGCGGACCCCATGAAGGCGCTGAAGATGGGCAGCTACACCTCCGCAATATTGGTTGCGGCGGGCGCGGTAGGGCTGAGCTACGCTTGCTTTGACGGCATAAATATCGGCCTTGCCATAATATGCGGCCTTATAGTCGGCCTTGCGATAGGCTTTTTCACCGAGGTTTACACCTCCGATAAATACCGCTTTGTTAAGAACATTGCAAAGCAATCCACCACCGGAAGCGCAACCAACATCATCTGCGGTCTCAGCGCGGGAATGCTTTCCACCTGCGTTTCAATAATACTCGTATGCCTTGGCATACTGGGCGCATATACGTTCGCCGGGCTTTACGGCATTGCGCTTGCAGCCGTTGGTATGCTTTCAACCGCGGGCATGACCGTTGCGGTTGACGCATACGGCCCGATAGCCGACAATGCCGGCGGCATAGCGGAAATGGCCGGACTTGAGGACAGCGTGCGCGATATTACCGACCGCCTTGACAGCGTGGGCAACACCACCGCCGCCATGGGCAAGGGCTTTGCAATAGGCTCCGCCGCGCTTACGGCCATGGCGCTGTTTGTATCCTATGCGCAGGCTGCCGATCTGCACATGATAGACATACTTGACCCGTTCGTAATAATCGGCCTGCTGCTGGGCGGCATGCTGCCGTTCCTGTTCAGCGCGCTTACCATGAGCAGCGTTTCAAAGGCGGCGGAGAGCATGATACGCGAGGTAAGGCGCCAGTTTAATGAGCGCGCGGGCATACTGGAGGGCACCGAAAAGCCGGATTACCGCACCTGCGTATCCATTGCGGCTACGGCGGCGCTGAAGGAAATGATACTCCCCGGCGCAATAGCGATTGCCGCGCCCATACTGGTAGGCTTCCTGCTCGGCACGGCGGCGCTCGGCGGCCTGCTTGCGGGCAGCGTTGTAACGGGCGTGCTTATGGCAATATTCATGAGCAACTCCGGCGGCGCATGGGACAACGCCAAGAAATATATCGAAGGCGGCAACTTCGGCGGCAAGGGCAGCGAGGCGCACAAGGCGGCCGTTGTGGGCGACACCGTGGGCGACCCGTTCAAGGACACCTCAGGCCCCAGCATAAACATTCTTATAAAGCTGATGACCATAGTATCGCTGGTATTCGTGCCGATGATGAAATAAGGCATACAGTATATGAAAAGCACCTGCGCTTGCGGGTGCTTTTTTGAGTTGTGCGGGGGAATGGCGTCACAACGCAAGCCGTGACGAAAGTGGTGCGGCTTGGTGGTGGATGCGAGCAACGCGAGCAGACGGAGGGGTTAAACCGTGGCTTTGCTAAGTATCGTCAACCCCTCAGTCGCCTTGCGGCGACAGATCCCCGTTCGGGGAGCCTTTTTGGTTTGTGCTTTTTTGCTATTCCCCCTCAGCTTCGCTTACGCTCAGCAGCTCCCCCGCAAGCGGTGGAGCCTTTTGGTATTGTGCAACCGCACCAAAAGCTGTCCCCGCGTGCGGGGAAAGTGGCACGAAGTGCCGAAAGGGGCGCGGGTTGGAGGTGGCTTTTGCGAAGCAAAAGACGGAGGGAGTCAAAATAAGCTTACAGCTTTTTGTTTGGTTTACTCCCTCTGTCCCCCTCTCCCCTACTCCTTCGGCACCTCCATGCCGTAAAGCTCCTGATACGCCGCGTACTCGTCATCGTCCTGCGGCGGGGTGGGCATCAGGCCGGTACATTCCGTGCCGGATACGGTGCTTGTAATGTCCTCGTATATGCAGCCCTTGCGCGGGCCGCGCTTCTTTTTGTCCATAAAAAACGCTCCTTTACACTTTGGTTTTGCTTTAGCCTTTGTGCAAAGGGGCGTTGCTATTCATGTTAAATCAATTTGCGCTTTTCAGCCTATGTATACCCCGCTTACCTCGCCCTCCGTGCCTTTGGGAAGGGTGAGCATATAGCCCGATGCGTTCTCCCACGCGGGCTCGGCGGCATATGCATCGTTTACGGGGAAGGCCTCGTATATGCGCGTTGCACCGTCCGTGCAGATTACCTCAACGTATATGCGCTCGGCGGCGGGGCGGGCCGCTATGCTGCCGTAAAGCTGCATCAAGCCCGATTTCCTCTGCACGCTTGATGTGAAATCAACCCTTGCGGCGCTGTCTGGAAGCTGCTTTTCGGCTGCGCACATAAGCGGCGCGGCGGAGAGAAGGTTGGGTATGTTCCTTTCAACAAGCTCAATCATTATAATGCCGCAGCCTTCCTCCTTAAGCTCAAGGTTATAAGGAAACTCCTGCGAATACACCACGCGGCCGACGTTTGTTGAAAGCAGGGGAATCAGCGCCTCGCCGAATGAATCGCGGTAGAGAAGCAGCGATTTGTCCGTATTCCTGCCGCTGCTTGTGCCGAAGTTTATGTCCCGCTCCATGCGCACGCCGTCATCGGGCGTATAGTCCGCCTTGATGCCGTATTCGGGATACGGCAGTGAGGAACGCTCCGCAGGCAGCACAAAGTTGTGCAAATCGCCGTAGTAGCCCGTTTCGTCATGCGGCACGGTATCGGAATAGGTTTCGTAAGCAGCGCCGTTCATTATCCGCTCAATTATGGCGTTGTATGCAATTAGCGCGCCGCGTTGGTTCCAATGCGTGTCCTGCTGATAATACAGCAAGCCGTCAGCCTTATGCTCCGCCAAAAGCGCGGCAAAGTCCAGCGTTTCAACGCCCGCATCGCTAAGCGCGGCATATAGCCGCGTGCGGTTGTCGGCAAATCCCGTGCGCTTTATGCGGCTTGGCATATATTCGGGGTAAACCGTATTCTTGTTGGGTGCAACGGCGAACACAAACCCCGCGCCGTGGCTTTTTGCGTATTCGCTTATCTGCCCAATAACGTTGGCCGCGCGCAGAATGTCCGCATCGCTCATGGCTTCAAGACCCGTATAATCGTTGAGCGTTTCGCTGTAAAACAAAAAGCCGTCCTTGCCCGCAACCACCTTTTCGTTCAGCGTATCGTTGAATAGGGCAAGCGTGGCCGCGTGGAACGCCGTCACAAGCTCCTCCCTAAGCCCGAAATGATCCTGCCAGTAATCGTCAAAATCGCTTGGGAATTCAAGGTTCAGCCCGTCGCGGTCAACTATCTGCGGCGCGCGCGCAAGGGGCCGATTTTCGCGGTTTACGGCGGTGTAGCCGAATATGTTCGCGCCTATCGGCAGCAGGCACATTATCAGCACCGCGGCGGCGAACGCCGTCATAAAGAACCTTTTCATGCTTGCCGCCTCCTTAAAATCTGAAATAAATAAACGGGTTGTAGCTTGCCGTGGAAAGGCAGACTATGCACACGGCCAAAAGCGCCAATGCCGCAAAATATACCGCGTATTCAAAGCGCGGGCGGCTTACGGTATACCGGCTTGCCATATTGCTCACATAAGGCATACAGGCAAAAATGGAAGCCACGAGCGCCGCTGTGCAAAGCGGGGTCAAAAGCCGCGATAGCTGCGCGTTAAGCGCCGCGTCAAACGTCCAGCCGCCGAACATTTTTGAAATTATAAGCCAAGCCTGAGCCAATGTATCCGCGCGGAATATAACGAAGCCCACCGTTACGGCGATAAGCGTATATATATGCCTAAGCGCCTTGGGCCAGCGGGCGGGCTTAAATGCGCCGTAGCTTTCCGCCATAAGGAACGCGCCGTGGTAAAGCCCCCATACGGCAAAGTTCCAGCTTGCCCCGTGCCAAAGCCCGGTAAGCAGGAACACCGTCAGCTTATTAAGCCCCGTGCGCAGCTTGCCGCGCCTGTTGCCGCCAAGGGGTATATAAACGTATTCCCTGAACCATGTGGAAAGGGAAATGTGCCATCTGCGCCAGAAGTCCTGCATTGATGCGGCGCAGTACGGATACATGAAGTTTTCGCGGAACGTGAAGCCGAACGCGCGCCCAAGGCCGATTGCCATGTCGCTGTAACCGGAAAAGTCAAAGTATATCTGCATCAAATAGCATACCGCGCCAAGCCATGCTATGGGCGCATTGACGGAGGAAGCGTTCAGCGCGAACACCTTATCCGCCGTGTATGCAAGCGTGTTTGCAATAAGCACCTTTTTACCCATGCCGAAGCAGAAGCGCCTAAGCCCCGCGGCAATATCCTCCGCGGTAACGGTGCGCTGCTTTATCTGCGCCGCAACGTCGCTGTAACGGACAATCGGCCCCGCTATAAGCTGCGGGAAAAGCGAAATATACAGCAGCACGTCCGCATAGCCGGAAGCGGCCTCGGCATCACCGCGCTTAACGTCCAAAACATAGCTTATTGCCTGAAACGTGAAGAACGATATGCCCACCGGCAGCGCAATTTGCGGCACGGGCACGGCAAGGGAGGTGAGCGAATTGAAGCTCTGCACCAAAAAGCCCGTGTATTTGAACACCACAAGCGTGCCTATGCCCCAAACAACGGCTATTGCCGTATAAAGGCGCGCGTGCCTCCCCTTGGCTATCATGCGGGCGCATATGTAGCAAACAAGCGTTGTAAACGCCATAAGCAGCACATATACGGGCTCACCCCACGCATAGAACAGCAGCGAGAATATAAGCAACACCGCGTTGCTCCATTTTACGCTGCGCCTTGATATAAGGCAGGCGATGAACACCGCGGGGAAGAACAGGAATATGAATGTAGGCGAACTGAATACCATGCTCTATTGCGCCCCGTGCATTATCAATAGCTGGGGGAATAGATGAATATGCGCGTTACGGTATCGCCGCTGTATTCAAACTGTATGCGTTCGGAATGTATGTCCGTTTCGTTGCCGGATATTGAATAGGTAAGGTAGCCGTCGTCAAAGTATTTTTCGCCGTAGGCCGCCTTAACCCCGTCTATCGTGCTGCCGACCCCTATGCCGCGAAGCGTGGTATAGCCGCCGCCGGTAAGGGTTATCATCTCCGTAACGTCCTTGCCGTCAACGGGAACGGTGCTTACGGTTATGCCGTCATAGGCGAATGTTTTATCCTTGCCGTCGTAAACGCAGCTTACCATTTCGCTGTATTCATAGCCTTCGCCGAGCGCGGATATGAGCGCGGAGGAATCCTCCCGCAGATAATAGGTTTTGCCGCCTATGGCAACGCCTAAGTCCTTATCGGTAAACGCGCCGGAAAGCGTGCTTCCCCCGGGCGAGCAGGCCGCCATTATAAGGCAAAGGGCTATTGCGGCCACAAGTATGCAGTTCAGGTCAAATTTAGGCTTCATGGGTTGGTTTCCTCCTGTTTGGGCAGCATTGTAAGGCTGCCGAGATCTATATCGGTGGTCATAAATTTCTTTGAATCCGTGTCTGCAAAATGCCACCATTCGCTCTTTATGCTGTTAAAGCCGCATTCGGCCATAACCTTTGTAATATAGTCCACGTTGGCGCGGGCCGTATCGTTCCATGTTTTGCAGGTGCGCGCGGATTCATCCGAAAAGGTATGCATGGGCGTGGGGAATTCCATCTCCTCCCCCGTTGCGTCTATTATAAGGGACATATCTATTGCGCAGCCGCGGTTATGGTTGCTGGCGGTGGTATCGGGATTGGCAATCCAATGCTTGTTTTTAACAATGTTGAACAGTATCCGCTGCACACGAATGGGCCTGTATGCATCGTACACTTTAAGCGTATAGCCGTCCGCCTTAAACCTGTCGTAAGCCTTCATCAGCTTTTTAACGGTGTCCTTCTGCATAAGCGGTATTGCGCGCGGGTAAAGCGGAGCGCCCGTAACGTTCCGCTCCGTTGCAAAAAGCTGCTCGTATATCGCATCGGGCAGATACAGCCGCATATCCACAAGCTCGTTCTTTACCATAACGGGCGTTACGCCGTCCGCCTCAAAAACGGGCTGACCCGTGGGAATATCCTTCTTCTGCGCCGTTTCGGGCGCAAGGTAAGCGTAAAGCTGCACGCTCTGCTCAACCATATATTCGCTGAAGCAGTATACCTCCTGCCCGTTTTCAAGCCTTATATGCGTAAATTCGCCGTCCGTGCCCAAGAATTCGCCCCTGTCCTCGTATCCTATTTGGCAAACTATGTTCGCATCGCTCGATTTATCCGCGCTGCTGCGGCAGTTGAGCTTATTCACGCGGCTTTTGTAATAAACGGGCTCGGGCGTTGCCGTGGGTACTGCGGTCGGCTCAGCCGTCTGCTCCGGCAGCGGGGTAGCGGTTGGCGTGGGCGCGGCGGTGGGCGCGGCGGATGCTATGCTCACTATCGGCGCATCGTTAGCATCGGGCGCATCAAAGCAGCCCCCTATGCAAAGCGCGGCAAAAAGGAACGCAAGCATTGCCGCTGTGGTTTTTATGTTTTTATACATGGCGCGCCCTCCTTAGGTTGTTTTAATCGGTAATATAGCCCTTCTCCCTAAGCGTATCGTAATCCGTAGGGTCTATTCTCAAGCCGTTGCGGCTGGGTATATCGTCGCTGCTTGTGTTTAGCGGCGAACCGTTGACTATTTTAAGCGTTGTTCCCGCGGGGCAGTTTTCGTATATGAATTTGCTTGCCTCCGTAACCATTCTGAGGCAGCCGCCCGTGGATTCAAGGCCTATGCCGTGATCCCCGTTATAATACTTGGGCCACATCTGCGTGGGGTCGCTTGTTGCATAAAGCGGGGAATGTATATACAGGCGGCCTTCGTAGCGGGTGGCGTACTGCACCGTTCCCCCGTCGGGAAAATCGTGCCAGCGCTCGCGCGCCTTTTCGCCGCCAAGGGTATATGTACCCGCGGGGGTCTTGTTGCCGCCGTGGGCTATGCGGTATGCTTTGTATACCTTTGTGTATTCGCCGTTGTCGTCCTTTTCGTATATGGTAAGGGTGAAGGAGCCCTTCTCAACGTAAAGATAATACGGCAGCCCGTCGTCCGGCGTGGGGCTCGGGGTAGGTTCCTCGGTAATTACGGGCGCGGCGGTCGGCTCCTCCGCAACGGGCGCGGGCGTAAGCACCGCCTCGGGCGTATGCGTGCGCTCCGGCACGGCCACAAGCACTTCATCCGTATGCGCGGGGCTTGTAACGGCCGCGTTGCAGCCAAGCATGGTAACGATAAGCGTTACGGCAAGCGCAAGGGAAAGCCGCTTGACATATTTCAAATCAGTTCGCCTCCAAATTCTTTCGTATGCCCGCTAAAAAGGGCCTACATGCTATTATACAGCATATAAGCCCGCCTTGTCATCATTGTTACGATTTGTTCACCTTGATAATGTGCTCATTGAATGGGAAAACAGCAGTTCGTTGGTTTGGGGCAGCGTAAAGCCGTTTGTTATGGCGAATAATATAACGCTGTCCCGCCTGTCCCGCGGGTAGAGCGCGCCTAACTTTGCCGCGCGCAGCAGCCTTTGCGTATCGTCAACATCAAGCGCAAGGCCAAGGGCAAGCTGAATGGCCGTATCCCGCGCAGGGGAGCGCAATCCGGAAAGGAGCTGATAACCGTAGGACGGGTTTAGGCCGCTGCGCATAAAAAGCTCCGCGCGGGTAAGGCCGCTTTGCCCGAGCTTTTCCTCCAAAAATTCGCTTAAAGCAGCGCCGCCGTCCATATGCTCGGCATTTTTATCAAGATACATATCCAAATTGTCCGCATTCAGCAGCGCATCGTAAAGCCGCCTTGTAGTAGAACTCATTGCAATTCACCAC